>QNBS01000055.1 GCA_003644175.1 Planctomycetota bacterium
CTACTATAGCAGCAAATTCATCTTATGTCAAGAGGGCTGGGCAAATGCAATAAAAAAAGGAAAGCTCTGCCGTGGCAGGAGAACCTTCCTTTTCAAGCGAATTCCACCTTTTTGCCGTAGTAATTCGCCAGGCCTTTGGTTGACCTGTCGGCCTTACCCGATTCCACCGGGAAGGCGAAGTAAACTACTTACTTCTTCTTGGCTTTTTTCTTGGCTTTCTTCTTGGTTTTTTTCTTGGTGGTTTTCTTCTTTGCTACTTTTCTTTTCGCTTTCTTCTTAGCTTTCTTCTTAGCTTTCTTTTTTGCCATTGTGTAATCACCTCCTTTCGGCGAGTTTAAATGTCAAACATTTACAAATACATTTCCATAAGTTTCTTTAGTATACATGTTTATCGTCAAACGCCAGAAAAATACTTCATATTTTTTTTATTTGCAAGACATTTTTGGCGGTGTCGAAGCGAAGTTGAAAAGCCCAATCAGCGCTTGCGTTTTCGTCTTAACAAGAGACAATGAAGCATTGATGAAGAAATGCTTGTGTCCTGCGTTTGCGTAAAAGTGCCCTTTGAATGCGTTTTACGGCAGTTTGAGACTGTTTCGGTTTTTTGCGGAGTTAACAGATTAATACGTTCGCGATCGTCGCATCGACGATATTTCGTTTATCCGGCCGGCGAATTTGAGTGAGAAAAAAATTTTTCAAAAAGTGGATTTTTTTTTGGTATGTGGTAAAATTCTCGTGCGAATCAACAAGTTCCTGTGAGTTGTGTGTTTGAAATGAAAGATCGGATCATACTCTTTGGCGGAACATTTGACCCTGTGCATTTGGGCCATACAACTGTTGCGGCGTTTGCCGCCGAACAAATCGGCGCAGATGAAGTTGTTTTTATTCCGGCGAAGCGTTCGCCGCACAAGAATGTTTTTCCTGTTGCATCGGGCGCGTCGCGCGCCGAGATGCTGAGGCTTGCGGTTGCGGGCAATGCGAAATTCAGTGTCAGTTCGTGCGAGTTGGAAAGACCGGATCCGAGTTACACTGCCGAGACGGTGAGTATGTTCGCCGGGCGGTACGGTCCTGAGTCGCAGTTGTACTGGCTTGTGGGCGCCGATGCTGTGGGCGATCTTGCCCTGTGGCATCGTGCCGAACATGTGCTGGATATGTGCAACCTGTGCGTGATGTACCGTTCGGGGTATCCGAAACCGGATTTTTCACAGTTGGAGCACCTTGGCGCCGAGCGGGTGGAGAAGCTGAGCAAACATGTTCTTGCGACGCCGTTTGTGGACATCAGTAGCACGGAAATAAGACGCAAGCTCGTCGCCGCCGAAGATGTTAGCGGACTTTTAAGCCCGGCGGTGTTGGATTATATCGAAAAAAACGGCTTGTATCGGTAAAAAACCAATTTAACCCTGCAATCGGTGCGGTTTTTAATTGACAAGTGAGGTATGAAAACTATAATGGATAACAGGGAATTTCATGTTCCCGCCAGTTGAGGTTCAATGTATGTTGATCCCGCTGGGGATGTGGATGGGTGTGTTGTCAGGAAAAGACTGATTTGTGGAGTTTTCTATGTTGGGAAAAAAGGGTGTTGTTGCGTTCCTGGCGGTGGTGTTTTTGGTGTCGGGGGTGGGTTTTTGCCGGAGTGTGAAGGATAACTGGGACGATTTTCTGCACTATACGGCGATTGGGCGTCTTGATCTTGCAGTCGACTATGCCCAGGCGCTTATCGACAGTAAGCCGGATCCACTGGAAGTTCTGGCATTGAGCGAGTCGAACCCCAACGGTTACCGCATATTGCTGAAAATGCATGCGGCCAGCGAAGAACTGAAAGAAGTAAGCGCCAAGATACTGGATATCATCGAACAGGGCCGGTTTATTCGTCGAACGGATCCGCGTATTATCGTGCAGGAGATCAAGCGTCTGAGCACGACGATACGCGGGCGTATCGCCGCCGAGCAGCGTCTGAAAAACGCCGGAGAGTACGCCATACCTTACATGCTCAGTGCGATGGCCGATCCGGATCGGAAAAATGAATTCGCCAATATCACCGGAGCCTTGCCCAAAATCGGGCGGGAGGCGATCCGGCCTCTTGTCGCGTCGCTTCAGATGGACAATATAGGAGTGAAGGGCGAAGTGATCAAGGCCCTGGGACGGATAGGCTATGCCGAGTCGTTGGGTTACCTCAAATATGTCGTGGAAAACGATGAATCGGAGATTCTGCGGCAGTTGGCGGGCAAGGCGATAGAGAAAATTGACGCTTCGGAGGCGAAGATGCCGGCAGCCAGACTTTTGTTCAACCTGGGCGAGAGCTATTACGATCACGCCGAATCGGTTGCTGCTCCTGCGGACTATGACTTTGCCAACATCTGGTTCTGGGATGCAGACGCCCGGGAGCTTGTGCGCCGGGAGGTGGACAAGAAATACTTCAATGAACTCATGGCGATGCGGTCCTGCGAATGGGCGCTCAAGGCCGACGCCGATACGGCAAGCGCTATTTCGCTCTGGCTGGCGGCGTTTTTCAAGGCCGAATCGTCAGGTCTGGCTCAGCCTGCTTATTTCGGCGCCGGTCATGCCGACGCGATGACGTATGCAACGACTGCCGGTCCCGAGTATCTTCATGAAGGTCTCGAGCGGGCGCTGGGCGACAAGGATGCATACGTGTCATTAGGTCTTATCGAGGCGCTGGCGGCTAATGCCGGCGAGCAGTCGCTTCTGTATCGTATTGGAACTCAGCAGCCGCTTGCCGCGGCGTTGAGTTTTGAAGACCGAATGGTTAGATACAGTGGCGCTATCGCAATCGGCCAGGCCGGTCCGAATACCGAATTCGCCGGCAGCAAGTTGATCATCAAGAACCTGGCCGAGGCGATAGGCGAGGATGGAACCGGCGAATTGGGCAAGGAACTGGCCGATGTCTACGCCTTGCGGGCGATCAGGGTAATGCTCAAACTCGTGCAGACCCGCAACGCCGTGGTGGACGTATCGCAGGCCCGTGAGGCCTTGATCAAGGCCACTGCCGACAGCCGCAGCGAGATGCAGGTTCTTTCTGCTGAGGTGCTCGCCAGACTGTCGAGCCCGGATGCACAGCGTGCGATAGCCGATGCGGCGCTTCTAAAGAGCAACAGTCATGCGGTTCGCGTGGCGGCGTTTGGTTCGCTTGCGATATCGGCCAAGCTCAACGCAAGGCAGTTGACCGAAGCGCAGGTGGATGCGATATACGGCTTGATCAGTTCCGATGCAACGGATCCGGAGTTGCGAAGCGCCGCAGCCAGCGCTTACGGCGCGTTGAACCTGCCCAGCAAGCGGGTCAAGGATTTGATACTTGACCAGGCCCGTAGGTAAGGTAGCGGCGACTAATTAGTTCCTGTTGCGGAAACAACAGTTGTCATTCCCGCGAAAGCGGGAATCCAGATTATTCGTACTGGATCCCCGCTTTCGCGGGGATGACATCGGCTGTTTTTTCCTTCCGGACCAGACACTAATTACTTGGACCGTCAAATGACGTATCAGATGGACGACGAATGGAGTCGTAAACGCAGTTGACTGACATGGACGAAAAAAAGCGCGGCACTAATACCATCCGAAGCAGTCTAAAATGGATGGGCGCCGGGATTGAATTCTGCGGGGTAATCTCGGTTTTTGCCTTTTTCGGATATATGCTCGATGCGCATTTTCACACAAGCCCGTGGTTGCTTTTGACGGGTTTTTTTATTGGTTTCATTGGAATGGTCTATCTGTTTTACAAGGAATCGAAGAAGTAGGTGCGGACTGTTCACGTTCGTTGTAAGGGAAGGCGCAAATGCTTGAGATGACGACAAGGATGTTGGCCGAGGTCAATCCTCTTGAACATGTTGTCGCCGTGCCGCTGTTTGAATTTTCAGCGTTTGGGCGGCAAGTCGTATTCAGCAATCACATGTTCATGGTCAGCGTTGCGACGATTTTTCTGATGATTCTGCTGCCTTTGAGCGTTCGTGGCGGTGGTCTTGCAAGGCGGGGTTTCGGCAATCTGATCGAGACGATTTGCGTGTTCATCCGCGAGGATGTCGCCCGGCCATTCTTAGGCGACCGGACCGACAAGCATATCGGTTTTATCTGGACGATCTTCTTTTTTATTTTGACCTTGAATCTCTTCGGTATGATTCCGACACGCCAGATAATCTATCTTGTGACCGGCAGGGAAAATAATCTGGGCGGGGCGGCGACGGCGAATATCTGGATTGTGGGCGCCTTGTCGCTGATGGTATTCCTGGCGATTCACATTTGCGGTATTCGCGAACACGGTTTGCGGAGGTATATCAGGGATTTCGTGCCGGAGGTCCCCTTGCTGATGCGGCCGTTTATTTACGTGATGGAGATTATCGGTTCGCTGGTGAGGCCTTTGTCCTTGACGATTAGGCTCTTTGCGAATATCTTTGCCGGGCACATCCTGATTGCGACGCTGTTTATGTTCATCGTTATTTTCAGGAACTATGCCGTGGGCGGGCTGACGGTTGCGGCGGTTGTCGCGGCTTCTTTGTTGGAGTTGCTTGTGGCGTTTTTGCAGGCTTATATTTTTACGTTTTTGTCGGCGATATTCATAGGTCTCGCGGTTAATCCGGAGCATTAACGAAAGGATAAGGTTTTAATAATGAAATTGGAGGTTTGTTTGACATGTTGGAATTGATGGGCAGTATCATGGCCGCCGGCGGTGTCCTGGCCCAGACGACCGGCGAAACGGCTGATGTCGTGGCCGTGGTCGCCGAAGAGGCTATATCTCAATGGGGCGTATTGGGCGTTGTCGGCGCTGTTATTGGCGCGGGCATTATCGTGTTCGGGGCGGCGATGGGTATAGGTCGAATCGCGGCGTGCGCCTGCGAAGCGATCGCACGGCAGCCGGAAGCGGGACAGCGAATCTTTACGAGCATGCTGTTAGCCTCGGCGTTTATCGAGGGCGGTATGCTGCTTGCGCTGATTATCTGTTTCCTGGCAATGTGGCGGCTTAGCTGATAAGGACTGATATCGATGCGGATGCGTGTGCTGTTGATCCTGTTTATGGCCGTCGGTTTGTGCGGTGCTGCGCTTGGCGCCGACGCTGGGGTTGCGGAAGAGGAACTGGATCCTTTTTCGGGTACTTGGGCTGATGCTGTCTGGACGGTGGTGTCCTTTGTTGCTCTGCTGCTGGTGCTCTGGCGGCTGGCGTGGAAACCGATACTTGCCGGGTTGACGGCAAGGCGGGAGTTTATCGAAAAGCAGCTTAAAGACGCCGAAGGGACGCATGAAGAGGCTCGGCAGGTCCTTTCAGAATATCAGGACAAGCTTGCCAATGCCGAGCGCGAAGGTAAAGGGATTATCGATGCTCGCCGCAAAGAAGGCGAGCAGGAGGCCGGTCGGATCATGGGTGAGGCCAGGAAAGAAGCCGATGCGCTGCGGGTAAGGCTCGAGATGGACCTGGAAAGGGCGCGCAAGCAGGCCGAGTCGGAGCTGCTGGACGAAGCCGGCGGTATCGTGCTGAGGCTCGGCGAAGAGATTCTTGGTCGCACCCTGCAGGATGCCGACCACGAAAAACTGATTAACCAGGCGATTGAGCGGATCAGGAAAAATGATGAGAACACAGCGTAATAACAGCGGCGACCGTATGAACGTTTGGTGTGTCGAATGACAGGAGTTTTGCAAAAGTTTTGTAATGAGTCAATCACGGAAATATGTTGTTCGTGAGGTTTACAGCGAGGTGCTTTTTGACCTTGCCGAGCAGAGCGGTGAGATAAACGCCGTGAATGAGGAACTGGTTTGTGTCGGACAGATTCTCAAACGCGAGCCGGAATTTGCGATGTTGTTAAGTTCGGAGTTGATCAAGTCCCAGGAAAAGGCCGGGATTATTCACAGGGTATTCGACGGTAAGCTGTCGGAACTGACGGTCAATTTCCTGTGTGTGCTGGCCAGGCGCGGCCGGGTCGGATTCCTGGGCGGAATTTCGGCGCGGTATGAGTCGCTGGTCGACGAGTATCACCATCGCAGGGCGGTGGAGGTAACACTGGCGCGGGAGCCCGATGCTGAGTTGATTGCCAGGCTCAAGGCCGATTTGAGCAAGGCGCTCGAAAGCGAGGTGAAGCTTACGGTCAAGGTCGATCCCGCCCTGATCGGCGGCGCCGTGATTCGCAAGGATGATATGATGATCGACAGTTCGGTCCGGTCGTCGCTCGAGCGAACGATGAAGGCGGTTATTGAGACCATGAAGGATCGCCGACAGGACAATACCGAAGTTGATGGAAATGTTCAATGAAGTTTGATGTAAACGAGATAAGCAGCCTGATCAAGCAGGAGATAGGCCGATACCGAAGCCAGGTGGATGTGGCGCGTGTTGGTCGCGTGCTGGAGGTCGCCGACGGCATTGCGCGGATATACGGGCTGGACAGTGCGATGGCCGGTGAGATGCTGGAATTCGAAGGCGGCGTCAGGGGCGAGGTGTTCAACCTTGAGGAGGAAAGTGTCGGTGCGATCATATACGGCGACTACCGCAAGGTGACGGAGTCGTCGACGGTTCGGTCGTCGGGAACGGTGCTGACGGCGCCTGTGGGCTTTGGATTGACGGGCAGGGTGGTCGACGCCCTGTGTGAGCCGCTGGACGGCGGCGGCCCCGTGGAGAGCGATTCGCGGCGATTGGTGGAATATCCGGCGCCTGGTATTGCGGATCGCCTGCCGGTGAATGAGCCGTTGGCGACGGGGATCAAGAGCATCGATTCGATGATTCCCATCGGCAGGGGTCAGCGAGAACTCATCATCGGCGACCGCAAGACGGGCAAGACCGCAATTGCCCTTGACACGATCATCAATCAGAAAGACACAGGCGTAATCTGCATCTACACAGCTATCGGCCAGAAGGAATCGACGGTCGCCGAGGTCGTTCGAACATTGCAGGGGCACGAGGCGATGGCGCATACGATTGTGATTTCGGCGTGTGCGTCGGAATCGGCGGCGATGCAGTTTGTCGCGCCGTATACGGCTACGGCGGTTGCCGAGTACTTCATGTACGAGCACGGCAAAGATACGCTTTGCGTATATGACGATCTGAGCAAACATGCAATCGCTTACCGCGAATTGAGCCTTCTTCTCCGCAGGCCGCCGGGCAGAGAAGCATATCCCGGCGATATCTTTTATCTTCACAGCCGGCTGCTCGAACGAAGCGCCAAGGTAACGGATGCTCTCGGCGGCGGGTCGTTGACGGCGCTGCCGATTGTCGAGACGCTCGAAGGGCAGGTCAGCGCCTATATACCCACGAATATCATTTCGATTACGGATGGGCAGATTTATCTGGATCGCGAGTTGTTCCTGTCGGGTGTTCGGCCGGCCATCGACGTGGGTATAAGCGTCAGCCGTGTCGGAGGCCATGCCCAGCCGGAGGCGATGAAAAAGGTCGCGCCGAAGCTGCGGCTTGACCTGGCGGCGTTTCGCGAGTTGCAGAGTTTTGCCAGGCTCGGAACGGAACTCGATCCGGCGGCCCAGAAACAACTCGATCTCGGTAGTCGAATGGTGGAAGTGCTAAAGCAAAAGCAGTTTGCACCGTTGAGTGTCGGCGAGCAGGTCATCGGCATTCTGGCGGGTTCGGCGGGACTGCTCGCCGATATTGAGGTCTCAAGGGTTGCGCATTTTGTTGAAGAACTGTTGTCGTGGATCAAGCTGGAGGCGCCGGAGTACATAGACGCGATCAATGAAACCGGGGATTTGAGCGATGAACTTATTGAGAGTATCAAGGAGGCGATCGAGGCCTTCAAGACGCTGTACAGGTTTTCGTTTGGAGGTTAGTGCGGTTTAATGGCTTCGACACGTCAGATATTGCAGCGTCGCGGCGCCGCCGAGAACATCGGCAAGGTGACCCATACGATGGAGACGGTCAGCGCCGTGCGGTATCGGCAGTACTACCGAACGTGGGCCGAAAGCCAGGAGTTCTATAATGTGCTGGCTCAATTAGCGTATCTTGTCGTGACGGCCGAAAAAACGATAGAGCACCCTTTGATGCTGGAAAACGGCTCCGATTGCCAGGCCCTGATTATTACAGGCAGCAACCGCGGGCTGTGCGGCGGCTATAACGCCAATGTCGTCCGCCTGCTGGACGTTCATGTCAAGATGGCCGGGCGCTTCGGCAAGAAGCTGAAGGTTTTTGCCCAGGGCCGGAAGGTTGCCTCGCATCTGGCGAACAGGGGCATTGAGCCTGAGCAGGTTCTTGACGCCTTCGATGAAGTGCCGGATGTCGACCAGGCAAGGGAGATGGCCGCCGACTTCATCGAACAGTATGCCGCCGGCGCGATCGGGCGGTTGAGCGTGGTTTACACGCGGTTCTTTTCGCCGGCCAACCAGCAGGCCCAGACGCTGACGATCCTGCCGGTGGCCGAGCTGATCGACGATTTGACAACGCGGGCGACGGTGATATGGCCGTGGGAACTGGCGTTTGAGGATTTTCTGCTGAGTCCGTCTGCTGAGGAGATATTTGACGGATTAGCGAGGATGATGATCCGTACGGCTTTGTCGAGTTGTTTTCTGGATGCCGCTTTGAGCGAGCACTTAGGCAGGGTTATCGCGATGCGAAGCGCAACCGACAATGCAGAAGATATGATAGAAGAATTGACGCGCCATTACAATCGCGCCAGGCAAAGCCGCATAACCAGCGAAATGTTGGATATAATCGGCGGCGTCGAAGCGGCGGGATAGAGCCTGCCCTGAGCGCAGCCGAAGGGGCAAGTGCCGACAACGCGGGATTAAGAATATGGATTGAGTGTGCTTGAAATGAACAAAGGCAGGGTTATACAGGTTATCGGCAGCATATTTGACGTCGAGTTTTTCGGCGCCGACTTGCCGCACATTTACAACGCGATAAAGATTGTCGCACGGCAGGCCGGCGGCGACTTCGAGCTTGTCGGCGAGGTCCAGCAGCATTTGGGCGATGGGCGCGTCCGTGCCGTTGCGTTAGGCTCGACATTGGGGCTTCGGCGAGGCATGGAGGTTGTCGATACCGGCGGCCCACTCCAGGTTCCGGTCGGCAAAGAGACGTTGGGGCGTGTATTCAACGTGTTGGGCGAGCCGGTCGACGGGCGGGGACCGGTCTCATCAGCCGAGAAACGATCTATTCATCGCCCGCCGCCGGCATTCGTGGAGCTCAGCGCCAAGTCGGAGATGTTCGAGACCGGCATCAAGGTGGTTGATCTTTTGTGCCCGTTTGTCAAGGGCGGCAAGACAGGCCTTTTCGGCGGCGCCGGCGTAGGCAAGACCATTATTATCCAGGAACTCATCGCCCGGATCGCCACTGTGCACGGCGGGTATTCGGTTTTTGCCGGCGTCGGCGAGCGTACGCGCGAGGGCAATGACCTGTAGCTCGAGATGCAGGAGACTCGCGTCGGCAGCAGTGAGGCCAGCGTGCTCGATAATACATGCCTTGTGTTCGGCCAGATGAACGAGCCGCCGGGCGCGCGGCTGCGTGTTGCCCTGACGGGGCTGACGATGGCCGAGTATCTCTGCGAAATGAGCGGCGCTGAGACGCTTTTGTTTATTGACAACATATTCCGGTTCAGCCAGGCCGGTTCTGAGGTTTCGGCGCTTTTGGGGCGGATTCCGTCGGCGGTGGGATATCAGCCGACGTTGGCGACGGAGATGGGACAGTTGCAGGAGCGAATCGCCTCGACATCGTCAGCGGGCGCCATCACGTCGGTGCAGGCGATTTATGTTCCCGCAGACGACCTGACGGACCCTGCGCCTGCGGCGACATTTAGCCATCTGGATTCGTCCATTGTGCTGAGCCGCGCGATCACGGAGAAGGGTATCTATCCGGCCGTCGACCCGC
>QNBS01000056.1 GCA_003644175.1 Planctomycetota bacterium
AACCGCCGGTCTGGGCGAGGACGAACCGGCGAAGATCGCCACGAGAAACATACAGCGCGCCGGCGAAAGGCATGTTGTCGCGCCGGCCGGCGCAACGCCTGAGTTGCCGAATGTCGTGCTGGTTTTGTTGGAGAGCGTTTCATATTGCATGACTTCGCTGGGCGACGGTGAACCGGATACGACGCCGTTCCTTGCGCAGTTGGCCGAGGAGGGGTTCGAGTTTCGCCTGACGCGGGTTCCCGTGTCGCATACGACCAAGGCTTACTGGGCGGCGCTGACTTCGACGACTCCGGTGATAGAGGCCGACTATGTCGAAGCCATACCTGTCAATGAGCCCTACGAGGGATTGGCCACACTTCTGGGGCGGGCGGGTTACCGCAGCGGTTTCTTTATGATGTCCAAGGGCAGCTTCGAATGTGCGCCGGGATTTTTCCACAACCTCGGTTTCGACCGTGTGTGGTTTCGTGAAGACCTCGACGATCCTTCCGCGAATTTAGGCTACCTGTCGGGCGACGACTTCAGGTTGATCGAGCCGGCGGCGGAGTGGGTCGAAGGAAGCGAGAAGCCGTATTTTTTGATGGTCATGACGTCGGTGTCGCACGATCCGTTCAATGTTCCGAAATGGTTCGACGAACCCCGGGACAAGCTGTACGACAAGTATCTCCAGTCGCTTTCTTACACGGATTGTTTTCTCAAGGAACTGAGCGGCAAATTGAAAGAGCTTGATCCTGACGGCAACACGATATTTTGTGTCATGGGCGATCACGGCACGAGTTTTCGCTCGCAGAGCAATGTCGCCCGGTGGTACCCTTACGAGGAAGTTCTTCGCGTGCCCTGGGTGCTTTGCTGGCCGGGACATGTCGAGGCTGGGGTGGATATTGACTGGCCGTGTTCGCAACTGGACTTTACTCCGACGATTTTGAAGCTGATCGGCTACGATATAAGCGGGGCGGGTTTTGAAGGTAAGGATGCGTTTACGCCTTCGGCGGCCGATCGGCGATTGTATTTCTCGTCGTGGTATTCCAACAGCCCTATCGGGTACGTCGAGGGCGATCGCAAGGTTGTGTACTGGCCTTACATCGACAAGGTTTTCGAATACGACCTTGCGCGGGACCATCGGGAAAGAAACGCCGTGGAGACGTCGGCACACGAGGCGATGCTGATAAAGGAGGATCTGCTGCGGTGGCAGGGGCGTTCGCGAATCGAGATCGATCCGGACCGGCGTGCTCAGCATTTTCTTTATTCGCGCTGGCAGGTGTTCAGCGACGGGCGAAGCGCCTGGGCGAACTATGTTCCTGATCGCCGGGCGAACAATTCGCAATAAAATCACATATTGAGGGGTGGTGAGGAATCATTTCTTGCATGATGGTTCGTTTGGGCGTATAAGACAGGTTTGACGCCCTTTAGGGCAATAAGTTCCCGCGTTGAAAGATATTGTTTTGTCGTAAAAGAACTTACCCACGAACGGAAGTACATTTTTTATTGTGATTGGTTTGGTAGCCGACAGGTTGGAGCAAGATATGGAGATATCGGAAGTTAAGACGGCAATCGAGGATTTGACGGCCCGGATCGAACAGATTCGGGACTGGCTTTGACTTGCCTGAGAAGATAAGTTTACGCGCTGAACTCGAGAAGAAGATGGCTGAAACCGGTTTCTGGGACGACCGGGAGCACGCTCAGGGGGTTGTTTCACAGCTTAGTGCGGTCAAATCTCTGATTGGGCCCGCCGACGAGGTGCGCGAGGCTATCGGGGATGTGGCCGAGCTTTTTGAGTTGGCGGTCGAGGAGGACGACGCCGAGACGTTGGAATCGATCCGTGGCGATCTTGACAAGATTGCCAAACGGTGCGACGAGATCGAAATCTCCGGTCTCCTGAACAGGCCCGACGATATGAAAAGCTGCTTTTTCAGCATCCACGCCGGCGCCGGGGGTACGGAGAGCTGCGACTGGGCGAATATGCTGCTTCGGATGTACACGCGATATTTCGAGCAGAACAGGTTTTCGTGTGAAGAATTGTATCTGACGCCGGGGGAAGAGGTGGGCGTTCGGTCAACGACGCTTCGGGTGAGCGGGCCTTTTGCGTTCGGCAAGCTGTCCTGCGAGACGGGTGTGCACAGGCTCGTCCGGATCAGTCCTTTCGATTCGCAAAACAGAAGGCATACGAGTTTTGCCGCCGTGGATGTTATTCCGGAACACGAAGACGCCGACATCGAGGTGAAGGAGGAGGATCTGCGCGTCGATTTTTATCGCGCCAGCGGGGCGGGCGGCCAACACGTCAATAAGACCAGTTCGGCGGTGCGGATTACGCATGAACCTACGGGGATTGTCGTACAGTGTCAGAACGAACGCAGCCAGCACAAAAACCGCGCCCAGGCGATGAAGATGTTGCGATCGAGGCTTTATATGCTGGAGCAGCAGAAGCGCGATGCCGAGTTGGCCGCACTCTACAGCAACAAGGGCGAAATCGCGTGGGGCAACCAGATACGGAGCTATGTTCTGCAGCCGTATCAGATGGTAAAGGACCATCGCACCGACGAGCAGACGGGCAACGTGCAGGCGGTATTGGACGGACAGATCGAACCGTTTATCGAAAGCTACCTGAGGCACAGAAGCAGAAAGGCGAATCAGAAATAGAGTTGGCTGGTTTGTAGTTCGTGAGAATGTCGAATGATGAAGTGGTTTTGACAGTTAAGGGAAACAGGGAATGATTAAAGAGATTATTAAGGTTAATGTCAAGGTTGGCAGGGTGGATGCGTTGACGGTTCGGAGCGATTTGCTGGCGGTTGGCGTGTTTTCGCAGGGGCGGGACGGTGCGCTGTGTAAGGAGTTGGACGCCAGGCTTGGCGGGGCGATTGGCAAGGTTCGCGAATTGGGCGACTTCAAGGGCAAGGTTGGCACGACGGCTCTTTTGTACGGCAACGAGGAGATCGGGGCCAGGCGCGTTCTTTTGGTGGGATTGGGGGAACGGAAGAAGGCGGATGTCGCCGGGCTTCGCCGGGCTGCGATTTGCGCGGCGGGCAAGGCGGTGGAATTGAAGGCGGCAAGCTGCGTTTTGGCTTTGCATGCGGACCTTGCGGCCGGCAAGTTCGACGCGGCGACGCTGGGTCAGGTGCTGTGTGAAGGGGCCTGCTTCGGGGCGTACAGATACGATGAATTTGTGACCGAAACCGAGGACGGTCGAAGCGACCAACTCAATATAACCATCGCCGAGCCTGACGGGGCCCGGTCGCGAAAACTGGCCAAAGGCGCTCGCGTCGGCGATGTTATCGGACAGGCGCAGAATTTTGCCCGGACGATTATGAATCGACCGGCCAACGTGATCAATCCGCCGTCGTTGGCGGCGATTGCCAAGCAATTAGCCAAAGAGACGCCGGGGCTGACGTGTACGGTGCTCGATGAAAAGCAGATCAAGGCCAGGAAGATGGGCGGGCTGACGGCGGTCGGCCAGGGTTCGGCAAATAAGCCGCGGTTGATTGTGCGCAAGTACACCCCCGCCGGCAAGGGCGCCGCCGGGGGCAAGACGGTCGGGCTTGTCGGCAAGGCGATTACGTTTGATTCGGGCGGCATCAGTATCAAGCCCGCCGCCCGAATGCATGATATGAAATTCGATAAATCCGGCGGAGTTGCCGTGTTGGGCGCGATGAAGGCGATCTCGGGTCTCAAACCCAGGGGGGAGGTTTACGGTATTATCCCGTCGGCGGAGAACATGCCCGGCGGTATGAGCTATCGACCGGGCGATATTATTACCACGTACAGCGGCAAGACGGTGGAGATTCAGAATACCGATGCCGAGGGCAGGATGATTTTGTGCGATGCGATACACCATGCCGTCAAACTCGAGTGTGATGTGATCGTGGATATTGCGACGCTTACCGGCGCGTGTGTTGTCGCATTGGGCGAAGGGTTAGCGGGAGTGATGAGCCATAACGACAAGCTCGTTGAACGGATCAAAGCCGCCGCCGAAAGCAGCGGTGAAAAGGTCTGGCGTCTGCCCTGCGGTGAAGAGTACCTGGAACAGATGAAGAGCAAGATAGCCGATCTGAAGAATATCGGCGGCAAGTGGGCCGGGGCGTGTACGGCGGCGGCTTTTCTGGGCGAGTTTGCAGGTGATGTGGACTGGGCTCATATCGATATGGCCGGCGCCGGGATGGTTGACGGCGAAAAGAAGTACGGTTGTCCCGGCTCGATAGGTTTTGGGGTCAGGCTGCTGACGACGTTTGTTATGAATTCATCAACAGGAAGAAAGAAGGGATCTTAGCCACGAATTTTCACGAATTATTACTGATTTATGAGGGGCAGTGTTATGGATCAAGAGATTTCCAAACCTGTGGACGTTGAGCGGATTGAAAGGGCGGTTGGCGAGATACTGTTGGCTATCGGTGAAGACCCCGGTCGCGAGGGGCTCAAAGCGACTCCGCGGCGTGTTGCGAATATGTATGGCGAACTGCTGGAAGGTATGCAGCACGAGCCGGGCGAACATCTGCAGAGCATTTTTCACGAGAAGTACGACGAGGTGGTGCTGCTGAGGGATATTCCGTTTTTCAGCATTTGCGAGCATCACATGATGCCGTTTATAGGGACGGCAAGCGTTGCCTATCTTCCGGACGGCAAGGTGCTCGGGGTCAGCAAGATAGCGCGGATAGTTGATTGCTTCGCCAAAAGGCTGCAGGTCCAGGAGCGGTTGACGGTGCAGGTGGCGGATTTTCTGATGGACAATCTCAGGCCCAAAGGCGTCGCCGTGGTCATCGAGGCTTCGCACAGTTGCATGACTATCCGGGGAATCAGGAAGCCCAATTCCGAGATGGTAACCAGTGCCCTTCGCGGGTTGTTCAAGAGCGACCCCCGCAGCCGGGCCGAGGTCCTCGGGTTGATGCACAAGAACCGAGGCTAACCAGACGGACTAAGTATGATGCATAAGCTTGCTCGCCAGATTCGTTTCTCGATCAATCCGTTTCTCAAAGAGCGTCCGGATGGTTTTAATTCGTATGCCTCCCGACCGTGCGGGCAGGGTTTTGCCCTTTATTTCAGTTTGTGGGTCGAACTTGTTGGGCCGGTTGACGCCGATACCGGTTTTGTGGTGAATGTGGTCGAAATTGATCGGCAGGTGCGGGCCGTGGTGGCGCCGATCTTCGCCGAGCGTATCGGAGCGGCTTTTAGGGCGGGCAAACACCTGTCATTATCGGACGTTGCCGCAATTTTACAGGAAACCTTTACACAGTTGGAAGGCAGGTTCGGCTCTTTGTGCGTCAGTCGGTTAAGTCTCGACTTGAGCCCGTTGCGGCGCCTGGCTTTTGACCCGGAGGAACGCAGAGTGTTTTATTTCAGCGAGAAATTCGAGTTCGCAGCGACACATACGCTGTGGAATGATAAGTACAGCGAGGCAAAGAACTTAGAGGTCTTCGGCAAGTGCTGCAACCCCGCCGGTCACGGGCATAATTACATTGTGCAGGTTACCGTTAAGCGGCCGATGTCGCGGGAAGAACTTGATATTGGGGAGTTTGAAAAGATTGTCAGCGAGGAGCTTATAAGCTGCGTCGATCATAAGAATCTCAACGTGCAGGTGCCCGAGTTCGGTCGTATGAACCCGACGGTTGAGAACATTGCGCGATTTGCCTGGGAGAAGCTGGAGGGCAAATTTACTTACTCAACTTTATCCAGTATTACCGTATGGGAGAACGACCGGACGCTGTGCACCTATTGTGGTCACCAGGGGGATGTATTATAGGTGTATTGGGTTTATTGCAGTGAACACGCCGACGTAATCCGACGTAATTTTTGGGTGTTCCAGGCGGATTAATTGTGTGGTTTTATCGCAGGCTTTTCTTATACTATGTCCCGTATATGCCGATAGTTACAGTGCAGCAGGCCTTGTAAAGTCGGGAGGGTTTCAGCAAGGCCCAACTGACGGAAATCAGCAGTTCACCCGCTGAATTTTACCATAAATCCGCCGGAGCTTCTTCCGGCCTTTCAGGAACAGTCAAAGGTTTGAAAAGAGCTTTATTGTAAGGGCGGTTGGGCATCTGTGCGCAACCCACGGGGACGGAGTATGCCTAAAGGCTTGTTGGCAAGATAAAGGAGACGAATATGAAGGTTTCGGTAGTAGGTGTCGGGTATGTGGGTCTTGTTGCGGCGGCGTGCCTTGCCGACGGGGGCAATCATGTGGTATGTGTTGACACCGACGAGAAGAAAATCAACGACCTGCGGAAGGGCAGGATACCGATTTTCGAACCGGGGCTTGCCGAGATCGTCGGTAAGAACAAACAGGCCGGCAGGCTGACGTTCACAACGAGTCTGAAGGAGGGTGTGGACAATTCCCTGGTGATATTCCTCGGGGTGGGGACGCCCAGTGCTTCGGACGGTTCGGCGGATATCTCGGCGATATTGAGCGTCGCCGCCGAGATCGCCGATTGCATGGACAGCTATCGCATTATTGTCACCAAGAGCACGGTTGGCGTGGGAACACATAAGCAGGTCGGCGACATCATTTCGGCAAGAACCGAAGTTCCCTTCGATTATGTCAGCAATCCGGAGTTCCTGAAAGAGGGCTCGGCCGTGGAGGACTTTCTCAAGCCCGACCGGGTGATAATCGGCACGACCAACCCGGCGGTCATGGAGATCATGAAGCAACTGTACGCACCGTTTATGCGAAAGAGCAGTCGGATAATTTTCATGGACCCGGCGAGTGCGGAAATGACCAAGTACGCCGCCAACGTGATGTTGGCCACACGAATTTCGTTTATGAACGAACTGAGCGGGTTGTGCGAGAGCCTCGGCGCCGACATCGAAAAGGTCCGGGCCGGCATCGGCAGCGATTCTCGCATCGGCAGCGCTTTTCTGTTTCCGGGCGTGGGTTACGGGGGCAGTTGTTTTCCCAAGGACGTGCGGGCTTTGATCCATACGGGCCGGACGTGCGATTGTCCCATGACAATTGCGTCAGCGGTTCAGGAGGCCAATTATACCCAGCAGGACCGATTCGCCCAAAAGGTGCTTGACTATTTCAAGGATGCATCGGAGACTGTTACGTTGGGTGTGTGGGGTCTTGCGTTCAAGGCCCGGACGGATGACGTCCGTGAGTCGCCGGCGATACGGTGTATCGAGAAGTTTCTCGCCGCGGGCATGAAGGTCAGGGCGTATGATCCCGAAGCGGGATGCGGCCCGCTTGAAGGGAAGATCGAAACCGTCGGCGACAGTTATGACGCTCTTGACGGGGCCGATGCGCTGGTGGTGTTTACGGACTGGCCGGAGTTTCGGACTCCGGATTTCAACCTGATCGCACAGAATCTCACGAGGCCGGTTATCTTTGACGGGCGAAATCTGTATGACCCGTGTTACATCAAGAAACAGGGCATTGAATACCACTGTATCGGCCGGTCGGCGGTCGGCGGGAGGGTTGCTTCGGGCTGTAACTGAAGTTTTTTGGCGACATCTCAGCCATGTGAGGAAGAAACAGGAACTAAATAAGGAGCGAGAGTTGAAAGCATTGGTTACCGGAGCGGCGGGATTTATAGGCTCGCATCTGTGCGAACGGCTCCTGGTCGACGGATGGAGGGTTGTGGGGCTGGATAATTTCGATCATTTCTACGATCCGAAGATCAAGAGGTCGAATGTGGCGGCATGTGTGAAGAATGACCGGTTCGATCTGATTGAGGCGGATATCCGCGATATTCATTCGGTCGATTCGGTTTTTTCAGGGGGCGATCTGGATATCGTGGTGCACCTTGCGGCGAAGGCGGGTGTGAGGCCGTCGATCGCCGAGCCGCTTGTCTACCAGGATGTGAATATCAACGGCACTGTGATGCTGCTGGAGGCGGCGAAGGACTTTGGCGTTAAGAAGTTTGTCTTTGCGTCGAGTTCGAGCGTCTACGGCAACAACGAGAAGGCGCCTTTCTCCGAGACGGATAATGTGGATTATCCCATATCTCCGTATGCCGCGACGAAGAAGGCCGGCGAACTGATCTGCCATACTTACAGCCATCTGTACGGTATCGACATGACCTGCCTGCGATTTTTCACCGTTTACGGGCCGAGGCAGAGGCCTGATCTGGCGATTTGCAAGTTCGCCGGGCTGATCGAGGCGGGCGAGCCGATTCCTGTTTACGGCGACGGCTCGATGATGCGTGACTTTACTTACATTGATGATATAATCGACGGGGTGGTGGCGGCGATGGATAAGTGTGCCGGTTTCGAAATCTATAATCTGGGCGAATCGCGGCCTATCAGGCTGGACGATCTGATTTGTGAGATTGAAAAGGCGCTGGGCAAAAGGGCCGTGATCGAGCGTTTGGGCATGCAGCCGGGCGATGTCGACCGGACGTATGCCGATGTGGGCAAGGCGATGGAGAAGCTTGGGTATGAGCCGAAGACGGAAATAGCCGTCGGTCTGAAGCGGTTTGTCGAGTGGTTTAGAAGTGTTTAGTCTGTTACATGTGAAATTGTGCGCAAAATGGTCAAAAGCCCTAAGCACTAAATTCTAAATCCTAAACAAATACGAATTACCAAAATAGTAAATTCAAAACACCTTCGGGCCGACCACCAGTTGGGTTTTCGATTTGGAGCATTTTGATTTGAGATTTGTTTTGGATTTAGATATTCGGATTTCGAGTTTCCGATTTAGCCGGGTTAGGATGATGTTATGAAGAAGGCGTTGATAACCGGTATAACGGGACAGGATGGCTCCTACCTTGCCGAGTTGCTGCTGGGCAAGGGTTATGAGGTCTATGGGATTATCCGCAGGAGTTCGTCGTTTCATACGGGCAGGATCGATCACCTGTACAAGGATCCGCACGAGCAGCCGGCGCTTAAACTTATCTACGGCGATCTTACCGACGGGGGCGATCTTGCGACCATAGTGAATGAGATTCGGCCGGACGAGGTTTACAACCTCGGCGCCCAGAGCCATGTTCGCGTCAGTTTCGATATGCCCATCTATACGGCCGACGTGGACGCTCTCGGGACGCTGCGTTTGTTGGAGGCGATTCGGGGGATGAAGAAACATCCGCGTTTCTATCAGGCTTCGAGCAGCGAGATGTACGGCAAGGTTGTCGAGACGCCGCAGACGGAGAAGACGCCGTTTTATCCGAGGAGCCCTTACGGCTGTGCGAAGGTTTACGGTTACTGGCAGACGGTGAATTACCGGGAGGCGTATGAGTTGTTTGCCTGCAACGGGATTATGTTTAATCATGAGTCTCCCAGGCGGGGCGAGACTTTTGTGACAAGAAAGATAACGCGGGCGGCGACCCGTATCAAACTCGGTTTGCAGAATGAGCTTTACTTAGGCAATGTGGACGCCAAACGCGACTGGGGTTTTGCGGGCGATTATGTCGAGGCGATGTGGCTTATGCTGCAGCAGGATGCTCCCGACGATTATGTTATCGCCACGGGCGAGACTCATTCGGTGCGTGAGTTTCTGGATGAGGTTTTCGGGCGCCTGGACCTGGACTGGTCTGAGTATGTCAAGACGGATCCGAAATACTTCAGGCCTGCGGAAGTCGATATCCTGTTGGGCGATCCGGGCAAGGCGAAAAAGGAATTGGGCTGGCGGCCCAGGGTCGCTTTCAAGGAATTAGCCCAAATGATGACCGATGCGGATATGAAGCTGGCCGAGGAGGAGAAGATACTGAAGGATCATGGGCGAGATCGATAAACTATGAAATTTGACGCCGACAAGTTAGGGCGGATGATCGAGGCTGAGTGTGCGGAGGTGTGTTTTGCGCTTCTTCACGGCTCGGCCAAAGAGGGCGATGTTCGCCCGGGCGGAGATATCG
>QNBS01000057.1 GCA_003644175.1 Planctomycetota bacterium
GGCAAATGCCTACCCGCATAGCCGTGAGGGCCAGAACGTATTGTTTGGCGACGGTCATTCGTCCTATGAAAAGACACCCGACGTTGGCGTCAAGCACGATAACATTTACACCATTCGCCGTGGCAACGCTTCCAGCGACGATGATATCAGGCAAGGCACCCCAGGTCCGTACGGCATTAACAACAGCTATCAGCCCAATGGCAGCCAGGACTCGTTCCTGGTCAATGACGATACCGGACCTCGTCCTGGTTAATGACGATATCAAATAGGACTGTATTCTTGCAGGTGGTGCGTACTGTAGCTGCCTGCACCCCGGCGCCGGCCGGCGGAAAGCACCGGACCGGCTGAGTAACCGTGATATGACGGCCTTTCGCTTCTGCGAAAGGCCGTTTTTGTTTGAGCAGCCGGACCGATTCGGCATCGACCACAAGTTCGCCGATTCCACTGTGCCGGGTGGACGCCGCCGGCAGGCCCGTCGCCGGCATACAGAGTTGTCTTAGAGGCTCTAACAAAACCGGCGTTGTCATTTCGAGCGAAGCCGAGAAATCTGTTAATACAGCTCCGCGAAGCGGTTCCTTAATTCTCGAGTTGGGTTTTGTTAGAGTGTGTTAGTGTCCCTCTGAGAGTTCCTCGAAGATACTCTCCAGTTTCCGGTTGAGGACTTTTATGTCGTAATTATCCTCCACATGCTTTCGCCCCACACGCCCCATGGCGGGCCATTGCTGCGGGTGGTTGAGCAGGTGCTGTAGTCTTTCGGCCAGAACATCGCTATTCCTCTCAGGCGCGAGGAAACCGGTTTTTCCATCAATGATGATTTCACGGATGCCGCTGTGATCGGTTGCCAGGGCGGGCAATCCGACGGCAAGTGCTTCCATAAGCACGACGGGAATTCCTTCCTTATCACCGTCGGCGGCCGTGACACTTGGAAGCAGAAAAAGGTGTGCCCTCTCATAAAGCCCGACCACTTCATCGCGCTCAACAGGTCCCATAAACACGACCCTGTCGCTTATACCGAAATGTGCAGCAAGTGCCTCAAGGGATTCTCTCAACGGCCCGTCTCCGGCTATGACGTACTCAATGTTATGGCCGCTGTGTATCAGTTTTGCCACGGCTTTAATTGCAAATTCATGCCCCTTCTTTTCCACGAGTCTGCCGATTGTTAATATGCCGACCGGTTGGGCAGGGTCCAAATCCTTCTCACAATACTCGAACCTGTCAAGGTCGATTCCCATCCGGTGCACGACCGTTTTCTCCGGCGGACAGCCCATATCGATCAGTTCCTTCTTCCAGTACTCGCTTATGGGCATGAAAAGATCGCCCTTCTTGAATAAATCGTCATAGACATCCCTGCCGTGTGTAAGCGGATACCTTGACATATCAAAGCCATGAAAAGCCGTACAGATTTTCGCCTTGACGCCGGCATCTTTCAGGAATACGCCGTCGATGCCGACAGGGCCGTAATGACACTGGACAATGCCAAAATCGCCTTCAATGAACTCAAGCAGCAGATAAAGCCGACTGAGTGAAAGGCCCTTCCTGCGAAGTATGAACATTCTGATGAACTTGAGCAATTCGACGGGGCCTTTATGGAAATTGCTTATTACCAGCCACAACGCCTTCATCAGGCATAAGGCCTTGTGTTTGGGCGTCGGCGGGATATAGCGGGTGCGAGCGAGCAGGTTATATTTTTCGATGTCCGGGTGAACCCTGGGCTCCTGCGGGTCGGTATAGGCGATTATCCGGACATCGTGACCGAGATCGATCAAGCCTGTAATCTGGTTAAGAATAAACGTGGCGGACAAAACCGGAAACTGGTTGGCAATAAAAGCTATTTTCACTGGCATTGCTCCGAATCGCCCTCCGAAGCAGCGTCGCGCCCCTTACCGGCGGCAATTTCCACTTTGCGGCAGACAAGGTAATGCTCATGGGTTTTCAACCGGAGGCGCCTTTCCAGCCGAACGATCATTCTATAGAACGCGTCCCTGCCCGGAACCCGCCAACCGGACAGATACCTCAACCAGTAGGCAAATCTGGTGAACGCATTGAAGTATCCACTGCGTTTTTCGATCTTCAAACCGACTTCATCGAGCATAGCCTCCAACCCCTCGAGAGAATACCCGATGCGAACATGCCCCCATTTCCTGTTGATCTCTTCGTTGGCCTGTTTGCTCATAAACGGAAATATCACGCCGTTGGCGCAGGGCGTGGTCAAGATTAGCTTGCCGCCGCATTTTAGAACGCGGGATATCTCCCGCACCAGGTCCACATCGTTGTCGACATGTTCAATCAGATCGAGGCACAACACCGCATCTGCGCTTGCGCCTTCAAAAGGCATATCCATCGCAGACGCATTACATGTCTTGAGCCCCATCTTTCCGGCCGCCGCCAAACCGGATTCATCCAGATCGACAACGGTAACATCCAGATCGGCGACACGACGCCTGACATGGTTCGCAATGGCGCCGTCGTAAGAACCGACGTCGAGAATTCTCGACCCTGGTTCCACTTCCGCCGATATCCGTCCCCCCAAGGCCATGAGCCGCAGATAAGTACCAGGCCTGATGTTGTGATGAAAACGCGAAAAGAACCTCTTGCATCGAAAGTAACCGTCGAGACAGAACCCAAAAAAACCGGGTGAAATCGCTCTCAATCGCACCTCCGCGCGGAGCGGAGCGGCAAGCAGCGTTGGAAATTTCCTCACAAAGCGGTATGCGTCCCGAGGCCTCTTCTTATGAACCGCAGCCCGAACCCAGGATTCAAGCATGTTCGACGCGCACAACTTAAAATCGTCCGCCCTTCCAAACTCCTCTGAAATCGCCAGATGACGATCTATCAGCGATATCCTCTGCTCGACGAATCCCAGGTTCGTCTGCGTAATGCTGTCTGGTACGCCGTGATAATAAACCGAAAGAGGCGCGCATACGAATCCTATCTTAGAACTCCGGTAAGCAATCCTCAGAAACATATCCATGTCCTGCGCCCAGAGTTGACCCACAAGGAACAAACCTGCCCTCAACAGAAGATCCTTCCTGACGATCACCGTGCTTGTCCGCGCACATACGCCGCGTGCGCAAGCATTCAGGTAATTGCCGAAAACCTCGTCACAAGTCAGAAGATCGGCGTATCTGTCCGGCGTGAACGTGAGTCTTCGCTCCTGCTTGTCCGGCGAAGATGTGTAGTAATTGCCGCAAGACCACTTCAAATCGGGATTCCGCATCAGGTGCTCGATCTGCAGTTGCAGTTTTTCCGGCAGCCACTCGTCGTCGGCGTCGAGGAAGGCTATCCATTCGCTTCTTGCCGCTTCAATGCCGGTGTTGCGGGCCACGCTTGCGCCGCCGTTTTCCTGACCGATGAAGCAGACTTTTGAGCCGTATGACCTGATCACTTCGGCGGTGTTGTCGGTTGAGCCGTCGTCAACGACGATGATCTCATCGGGCCGGCGGGTTTGCGCAAGGGCACTGTCAATCGCCCTGCCCACGTATCTTTGTGCGTTATAGGCCGGGATAACAACGCTGACGGTATATGATTGTTCGTTATTGCTCATATTCATTACATCGGCAGTCAGGCGCCAGGCTTTTCCTTCATGTCCTCGATTACGCTTTGCAGTATACGGTCCAGGGTTGTCTTAGGCTCATAGCCCACAGTCTCTCTTATGCGGTCCAGGCAGGGCATTCGCCGGGCCATGTCGTCGAATGGCTTGCCGTAGGCCTCTTCGTATGAAATATATTCCTTTTGGCTTTTACTTTCGGTCATCCGGATGATTTTGTCTGCAAGTTCTTCGATCGATATCTCTTCGGTCGAGCCGATGTTGTAGACACGCCCCGGCGCATCGGGACAATTCATCAGCGCGATAAGTCCCTCAACGACGTCGCCGACATACCCGAAGCAACGCCTCTGTTTGCCCGAGCCGTAAATGATGACAGGCTCATTTCTCAGCGCCCGCTCCACAAACCGAGGTATCACCATGCCGTATTGCCCCGTCTGCCGGGGGCCTACGGTGTTAAAAAGCCTCGCCACCACGACGTCAAGGCCGTACTGTTCATAATAGGCCAGCGCAAGGAATTCGTCTATCGCCT
Organism: Planctomycetota bacterium; assembly: GCA_003644175.1. Lineage (GTDB taxonomy): Bacteria > Planctomycetota > Phycisphaerae > Sedimentisphaerales > Anaerohalosphaeraceae > B28-G16. Next base: position 4,077 of record QNBS01000057.1, read on the forward strand.
TGCTGCACGCATACGACCAGCGGGAAAAACGCGTGCTGCCGAATACGGTGTCGTCGTCTTCATGAAACGGTACGTTTTCGCTCTTGCCGTAGACTTCGCTGCTCGATGTGATGAGGACTTTTTTTCCAAACTTGTTGGCGATCTCCAGAACGACCTCCGTGCCGTGGATGTTCGTCTCGATGGTGTGCACGGGCCGATCGACTATTAACTGCACCCCGACGGCGGCCGCCAGATGAAAGATCACATCGCACTGCTCGATAAGGACGCCCATTGTCTCGGAATTGCGAACATTGTCGCGCACAAAGTCAAACTGCCGGCTGCTTTCAATGCCGCCGAGATTATCAATACTGCCCGTACTGAGATCGTCAACCGCCACAACCTCATGGCCGCTCACCAGGAGTCTCTCGGCCAGATGCGACCCGATAAACCCCGCTCCGCCTGTAACCAGTGCCTTCATAATCCAACCAGAATCTTAAGTTAAGTATCGGTCTATACTGCTCACGATTAAAAATTCCCGTTTATACGCGGCTAAGTAGCCTTACAACAGTAACTTATACCAAATTCAGTTAATTAGTTCCTGTTGCGGAAAGAAAAAACAGCCGCTGTCATCCCCGCGAAAGCGGGGATCCAGTACGAATAGTCTGGATTCCCGCGAAACACTTGTCATTCCCGCGAAACACTTGTCATTCCCGCGAAAGCGGGAATCCAGCATAAAACAGCTTCCGCCGCAGGCGGTTTCCTGTTTTTTGCACACATGGCTAAAATGTTATGCTTATTCCAACATCTTGTTCAAATTGTTGACGTTCCGTTCGCCTTCGACAGATTCCCACCCTGTAAAGTCGCTTCTGACACTTTAACCGCTTCAACTAAAGGAGAAGCTATTTCTTCGACGCTCACATCCCAGTCATTTGAGATGAAACGCACCCATGTATTGTTCAGATTCCAGTCTTTGTTATATCTGGCCGCTATTTTATCGCCGGAACGAGTCGCCCCCCAGGTTATGTGCGGAACCCCGCAGGCCGCCGCCAAATGTATTATTCCTGTTGAAGAACCCACCACCGCCGAAGACAGGTTGTATATCGCCACCAGATCGGCTAATGACGTTTGATTTACCAGGTTAAGCCCAACAATATCGGGAACCGAATATTCGTCGTCAATTTTCCCGACGGTAACAGGGGTCCACCCTTTCTTTATTATAAATTCCGCCGCTCGCCGTAGTGTGTCAATATTTGAATTTCGTTGGCGCCCCCTTGTACTTGCGCGAAATGTCAATATCACCTTTGTAGTCGAAGGCAGCGCCTTTTTCCATTTTGCCGCCAGGTTCGCCGGCGGCTCGAGCAATACCGGCGCTTTATTACGGAATGTCTTGAAAACTCTTGATCGGCCGGATGTTTCCAGTATTCGATACTTGTTCCGGAATTCACATCGGGCAGCGCACGCCCGCACCCTGTTTTCAAGCGCATCGTATAATTGAACCTCCTCTTCGCAAGGGTCTATGAGCCAGTTGCAATATGCGCGCCCGCCTGGAAAATCGAACGTATGTATCGTTTCAGCAAAGGGGTACAGCACCTCGCGGCCTTTCTTCGTAAAAACATGTGCTCGACATTTGAAGCGGTCCGCCAATCCCTTAATATGCGGAACCCACTCTCCGATTTCAAAACCCAACTCTCCGACAAACGGCCCCGCTACAACTACACCGTCAGCCACCCATTTTTCAGGAGCATGCAGTGTCATACTTCTCCATACCCGCGGGCCATGAAATTTCATGTTGACCCATAATTGAGCGAAAAACCGTTTTATCATAATCCGACTATTTTTCATAATTGATATACTATTCTACTATCAAAGTTCGCCAAGTCAATGTTTGTCTGCACAGGCGAGCACATGCCCCTGAGAGACCGAAAAAACCGGCTGAAACGCCTGTTGGTCCCCGGCTAAAGACATTTAGTTGTTTTTTGCTTGTCAGAATTCATCGGGCCTGTTATACCCTTAAGGGTAGTAAATTCCCGCGAACCTTAAGGAGTATGCTGTAATGTCGGCTAAAAAGCGAGTGCTAATCATCGCCCTTGACGGCTTGACCTGGAAATTGGTCAAACCCTTTATGAACGAAGGCGTCATGCCCAATCTGGCCGGGATTGTCCGGCAAGGTTCCCATGGCAACCTGAAAAGCGTAATACCCTTTGAGACCGGGCCTGCCTGGTCGGCATTTCAGACCGGTTGTCTGCCCGGCAAGACACAGGTTTTCGGCTTCCATACATATAACCGAAGCAAAAAAAAGGTTAATCTAAACAACTTTTCCAATATCGCAGTACCCAGCATCTGGGAACTGGCTGATAAGGCCGGCAAAACAGTTGTCAGCCTCAACATGCCGGCAACATCCCCGCCGCCCAAAGTCAAAGGCGTGATTATCCCGGGCTTGCTATGCCCAGGGTTGTCGCCTGAAACTGTCCACCCCCCCCAGGCTTACGACAAGTATATCAAGCCTCGCAAGGATTATCTGGTTGTCAATCTCGACGAGAAAGAGACGGTATCACAGTTGGCCGAACAGGCGATCGCCACCGAGCGCGTCCGTTGTGAAGTTGCACTTGAATTGATGAATGATATAGACTGGGATCTGTTCTGCGTGCAAATACAAAGCAGTGATATCTTTCAGCATAAGGTTTGGTGGGCTCTTGACTCCGATTCGCCGGGCTTTACCGAAGAAAGCAGAAATGAAGCATTGGTCTTCTACAGGTATTGCGACGATATTATAGGGCGCCTTGTTGACGCCGCCGGTTCAGATACGCTTAAGCTTTTTGCATCCGATCACGGTTTTACAATGAAAAAAGGCGATCTGGGTGTAAACAGATGGCTCTACGAGAACGGATATCTAAAGCACGTATCGAAAGACGCCCCTGTTGGATTTGCGGCGGTAAAGGAAAACCTGAAAGATAAAATCCCGCCGTTGAAGATGCTGGCGCGTCTTTATGGGCGGGCAGGCCGGTGCATCTCGAACACTTACAAGCAAATTCGGGAAAGCATGCAGAAACCAGGCAGCAAGAGATTGTATGCCGAGTCGCTGCTTACCCACATGCGAACATATGTCGATTTCGAGCAGACCAGGGCTTTGAGTGTCGCCGGGATGGCGGCAGTTGTCTATGTCGCCGGAAACGCCGAGGAAAGAAAAGCATTATCAAAAGAACTGACGGAGAAATTGCTCGGTGAGTTCGGGCCGGATTCCGAGAATCCGGTCATAGCTTCGATCGTACCCGCTGTCGAAGTTTACGGTATGCCCGAAGCGCCGGACTCTTTGCCTGATTTCGTCATAAATTATGTCGAAGGGTTCGGATCGCGAATATCTTCCGGGCCCGACAGCATGATTACCGGTGGCGATTACAGGGGCAGACAACAGGGTTCGCATGATCGAAACGGTATTTTTGTCGTTAACGGACCGGGCGTTCGCCGGGAAACTGAATTTAACGCGGAAATCGTCGATATCGCACCGACGGTTTTGGCATATCTGGATATAGCTGTTCCGCGGCACATGGATGGAAAAGTCATGAATGAAGCCTTTTCACCCGGGCTTTCAGTTGTCTATGAGGATATCAGCTATGACTCATCGGCGGCGACAGAATATACCGATGACGAACAGGCTGAGGTCGAAAGAAACCTGCGTGATATCGGTTATCTTTAAGAAGAAGGCGATCGCATCCCGGGCCAAAGACATTGAACTTTTGCGTCAATCATAGTATCCAAGTGCTCGAAGCTTATCGACGATATCCTCATCGGCGGACTGATCAACTTTTTGCCTTGTAGCAGCATCTTTTGGGGCGGTCCGGGCCGTATCCGTTACAGACTTTATATCTTTATTTTCCCTGTCGACGACGAGCCATGGAACTGTCAGCAACAACGGATTAGTGCTGCCGGGGGGATGACCGTAGCATCCGCCCTCCCCTAACAACTCGCCGTGGTCGGATGTGACGATTATTCCGCCAGACAAGTTCCGTATCAAAACCGCAACCTGCTGAAGAACTGCTGTCAGGTTGGCCTTATACGCCTTTCGCAAACCACAGCGGCCTGCACTCCTCCAGGCCGCCTCCAAAGGAGCTTTTGGCGGGATTGCAAGGAATTTCCGCAAAAACCACTGTGGCTTGTTTGTGAGCAAACGGTTACGCTCGAACAATCGCATCAGCAACCGGAACAACTTGACTTTGAATCCTGAGACAGGCGCATTTCCGCCGGCGCCGACCAGAGATCGAACCTTGTTGATATCTGCGTTGAGGTATCCTCCGGTTTCATGCGACAGACCCAGATATGGCGCATGAGGCTGAAGATAATGAATGATATATCTTTTGCCCGAATTCGGAGATCTCGAAATTATCTCTAACGCCGCCTCGGTAAGAGTCTGAGGCAAAACCGTCCCCTTCTCTCTGTCCCAACCATCTTTCCAGATTTCATGCACCTCAGAAAAATGTTCACCCGCACAATAATCATATACAGGTTGATCGGCGCATATCTGAGGATTTGCCGATATATAAACAATGTCCTCATAGTAATCGGAAAACGATTTATCCCTCCACTCATTGGTGCAGGAACCCGCAGAAACAACCCTGGAAAGATCGCCCTGGATATAATCCTTATAAACCTGCTCAAAATAATCGTATCTGCAGGCGTCCAGGATTATCAGGTAATCCCATTTCTCGCTCATTACGTTGAGTTTATCCATTTTTCGCCACAACCTTCAAGTATACTGATCATGATTTCAAGCCTTTTACAACATCGCGTATGAGAGCCGGGACATCATATTCGGAGCTGATCTTGCTGAGCAAAAGTATAAAAATCGAATAAACCGCTGCGCCAATGCCGACAAGAAGAACCAACCCGGCCGGCCCGACGGAATTCATGGCGTTCTTTACCAGATACAGGCAAAGCATCATGAGTAATGTCGCAGCGAGGGGATATGACAGAATCCTCAGGACGTCGCGGACTTTTGCATCGATGAGTTTCTGCAGTTCGTAGAACGCGACCGGCTGCATGATCAGACCCATACCCAACACACAGAAGGAAGTGCCCGCCATACCCCATTTGACGGTCAGTGGATAGATGCTTACAACCATCAGCACAAGTCGCATGGCCGAAATCTTCGTGATGATGTCCGGCCGGCCCATGGCCATGAAAACCGGGCCCCTCTGCATGCACTTCAACGGTCCGAGCAGACACAGTATCTGCATAGCCGGGACCATGGGAAGCCACTTTGCTCCGAAGGCGATCCTGGTGATTTCAGGCGCAAGCGCTATCAACCCCCCTGCCGCGGGAAAAACAATCAGCGTCGTCACGCAAACCGCCTTGAAGTAGCCGCTTCGCAGTTTCGCCACGTTGTCCTGCAGTTTCGAATAGGCCGGAAATGCGACAACCGCAACTCTGCCTCCTATTTCGGTGGTGACCATGTGCCCTATCCTGAAGGCCTGCTGGTAGAAACCCAGGGCTGTTGCGCCTAACATTTTGCCGAGAAAGGCGTCGTCGCCGTGAACACAGAAGAATCTCAGAATCGAAATGCCGAACATGTGCTTGCCGAAACCCCAGAGCTCCTTTGCCCTGGAAATGTCAAAACTGAGCCGGGGCCTGTAC
>QNBS01000058.1 GCA_003644175.1 Planctomycetota bacterium
CATCAAGGCGGCGCTGGAGCGAAACCCCGTCTCGATTGAAGCGACCAAAGACAAATCCATCGGGCAGATTTGTGATTGGCTCGATCACATGCCCAACGAATCGATCTACGAGGGCAATCGTCTTGCCCAGCCGGACGAAGTAACAAACTTCGGCGCCGGCGACGGCGTTGAGAAGGCGATTCTGTTAGCCGATATCATTGCCGGCCGCCGACCGCAGCAGCGCATGGAACTGACCGTCGACGGCCCGCATGTCGCGCTAAAGGCGGGCGCCGAATTCACCTTTACCTCCAACAAAAGCCTTGCCAAAACGCTCATCCTGCAGCCGCCTCAGTATCAGTAATATCGGATCAATCCATGAATCAAACAGCCCGCGGAAAAATAAACACCTCGGCGACATTAGCATGCCTGGCCGCCCTTCTGTGCTGGTCGGTCGGGCCGATCTTCATCAAGTACCTCACCGGCCACCTCGACCTGTGGACACAGAATCTCCTGCGGTACCTGGCGGCATGCCTGTTCTGGCTGCCCTTCCTGCTTGCCTCTGTGCACAACAGGCGCCTCGACAAGAGCGTGTGGCGCCGGGCGATCCTGCCGGCATCGGCAAACGTCATTCTGCAAAGTTTCTGGGCAGGCGCGTTTTATTACATCGACCCGGCCTTTATGAACCTGATCGTAAAATCCTCGGTAATCTGGATCGCGGGATTTTCGCTCATATTCTTTGCCGAGGAGCGCGGCCTCATCAAGAGCGGACGATTCTGGCTGGGGCTGATCTTGTCGATGGCGGGCGTTGCGGGCGTGCTGATCTTCAAAGAGGATTTCGGCAGCCGGCAAACGACAGTCGGCATATTGATCGCGCTGGCCGCGGCGTTCTTCTGGGGCCTTTACACGGTATCCATTCGAATCGCCTTTCGCAACATCGACAGCCGCACCGGTTTCGGCGTGATCAGCATCTACACCGTTGCCGGCCTTGCCATATTAGCGGTGCTCTTCGGCGATATCGGCCAAAGCGCAAGGATGCCGGCCTGGCCCTGGGCCTGCATCGTCATTTCAGGCATCGTCAGCATCGCATTCAGCCACGTCCTCTACTACGCCGCAATGCGCCGAATCGGCGCAACCATCCCCTCGCTCGTACTCTTAGCCACACCCTTTACAGTCCTTGCGATCTCCCACGTAGTATTCGCCGAATCGCTAAACACCCCACAATTGCTCTTCGGCCTGATCCTCCTGGCGGGAGCCGCACTCGCCATCTGGGCCCAGCAACACCTCAGATAAAGAAAGAGACATAGGCTCTCTATATAGAACTTGCTGACTGCCCTGTATTTTGGCGTTTTCCCCAAAAAACTGAAAAAATGCTTGACAGTCAGCGAACATTGCGTTACTATATGAGTATATAGTCATATAACCCTATGTTGGAGCGACTCAACCATGCTCGATGCGAAAAAACAATTACTGTTTGACAGGCAGGCCGAAGTGGTCAAGGCCGTAGCCCATCCATTGCGAATTGCCATTGTGAACTATCTAAGAGATGGCGAGCAATGCGTTTGCGATATTGCCGAATATGTGGATTCCGAGAGGTCCAATGTCTCAAGGCATCTGTCAGTGATGGTTGCCGCGGGCATTTTGGAATCCCGCAAAGAAGGGCTTAAGGTAATCTACACTCTGAAAACGCCCTGCATCCTGAAGTTTTTTGAATGTATAACAGAAGTTCTCAGGCAGCAGATCGAAGACAGCGAAGAGCTGCTAAAGGCTATGTAAGGGCAAGGCGTCCATGAGTATTAAGACCGAATGGAAAAAGTTGTTTTTGATTGCAGCGGTTTTTGTCGCCTGCTTTTATCTGCCTGTCGGCAAAGAGCGTTTCGACAGTGCGGTGACGGAGTCTCTTGCCCTGGTCAAATGGTATGCGCGGGAGCATGTGCTGCTTTGTCTCGTGCCCGCCTTTTTCATAGCCGGTGCGATATCTGTCTTCATCAGCCAGGCTTCGGTAATGAAGTATCTCGGCGCCAAGGCCAACAAGATTCTCGCATATGCAGTTGCATCGGTTTCCGGTTCCATTCTTGCTGTCTGTTCCTGCACCATTCTGCCGCTCTTTGCAGGTATCTATCGTATGGGTGCAGGATTAGGTCCTGCCACGGCTTTTCTGTATTCCGGCCCTGCAATCAATGTGCTTGCAATTATCCTGACGGCAAGAATCCTTGGATTGGAACTTGGCATTGCCAGAGCCGTGGGAGCGATAGGCTTCAGCGTCGTGATCGGCCTGGTTATGCACTTCATATATCGCAAGGAGGAATTGGAGAAGGCAAATGGTCAGATGGCCATGCCGGAACCGAAAGTATCCAGACCATTGTGGCAGAATGCATTGTTCTTTGCTGTCATGGTTGGGGTATTGGTTTTTGCCAACTGGGGTTCGCCCAATGATTTCAATTTCAAGACAACCGATGGATCGACCTTCCGGGCAGCGGTCCTGAAGGCGCCGGAGCACAGCGGTCCAATGACAGGCGCCTACACCCTGAAACTCATGGACGGAGATCAAAGAGGACAGGAAGTCATTCTCTCTGTGGATAACGTTATTGAAAAGATTCCTGTCGAGGGTCTATGGACAACCATCTGGAGCAGCAAGTGGATCATAGCGAGTGTATTCGGCATTCTACTTGCTGTGATTTTAGTGTTATGGTTCTCCATACCATGGTGGAAGATTGCAGCAACTGCACTCCTCACTGCCATGCCGGCAATCATTCTGCCCATGGAAGGTATGATGGTAATAATTCCCTTCACGGCGGCTGTCATCGGGCTTTCGTGGGCAACCAGCACTACGACTGGAGAGGCGGAGGAATGGTCCAGTTCTACATGGGCATTTGCCAAGCAGATATTGCCCTTATTGTTCTTCGGAGTCATCATTGCAGGGGCATTGCTCGGAAGGCCGGGACACGAAGGGTTGATTCCATCCGAATGGGTCGCCAGAGCCGTAGGCGGCAATTCCATTTGGGCGAACCTGTTCGCATCGGTAGCGGGAGCTTTCATGTATTTTGCCACACTGACCGAAGTGCCGATCTTGCAGGGACTCCTTGGGGCGGGAATGGGAAAAGGTCCGGCCCTGGCTCTGCTGCTTGCCGGTCCCGCATTGAGCCTGCCGAATATGCTGGTGATCCGTTCGGTAATGGGAACCCGGAAGACTATCGTCTTTGTAACCCTCGTAATTGTGATGGCAACGATTTCGGGAATATCTTTTGGCAGCTTTTTCTAAGGAGAAGATCAAATGACAAAAATACAGATACTGGGAACGGGATGTCCCAAGTGTAAGAAACTCACCGAGAATGCCGAATCCGCAGCTAAAGATCTCGGCATCGAATATGAATTGGAGAAGATAACGCAGATCAATGACATCATGGCTATGGGGGTGATGCTGACTCCTGCACTGGCAATAGATGGCGAAGTCGAGGCAACAGGCAAAGTCCTTTCTCCTGAAGACATCAAGACCATGTTGGCCTGACCATATATCCTGTGTCCTTTATGAAGGAAAAGAGAGGTTCGTATGAATAATCCGGGAAAAGTAATTATTGTCGTCGTATTGATAGCAGCAGTTGGAATCGTAATTGCCTTCAAGAACCAAAAGGCAGAGCCAACGCATTCTCAGGAACCGCAGGCAACTTCATCCCCCATTGACTCATCAGCATCTGAGCAGATACAAGCCAACCCAGCCGAGACCCTTGCTTTGCCAAAACTCGTGGACCTTGGAGCCGGGACCTGTATTCCGTGCAAGATGATGGCGCCGATTCTTGAAGAACTCAAGACACAATTCAAGGACAAGTTCGAAGTTGTCTTCATCGATGTATGGAAAAATCCCGACCAGGCTAAGAAATATCGAATCAACATTATTCCGACTCAAATCTTCTATGATGGTGCAGGCAAAGAGTTGTTCCGACATGAGGGATTCTACTCCAGAGAAGACATTCTCGGCAAATGGAAGGAAGTTGGTTTCGATTTCGCTGCCAGGAAAGGCATGTAAAATTGGCGAATGTGGCCCTCAGTAAAAGTTAATGCAGGATGAGGGGAGACTGAAAAAATAAATATGACGGGAATTTGAACAAATATGCAGGAGTTGTTTACGCAACTGACTCATGCAGTGGAAGGGACATGGTTCATTGCACTGATTGCATCCTTTGTCTGGGGTGTGTTCAGTGTTGTCCTGAGTCCCTGCCATTTAGCCAGTATCCCGTTGATTGTGGGTTTCATTGACGGGCAGGGAAGGATCTCCACCCGACGAGCATTCTGTATCGCCACACTGTTTTCAGTAGGTATCCTGATCACGATTGCCGCCATTGGTGCAATCACGGCGGCAGCCGGAAGAATGATGGGCGATGTGGGCAGGTATGGCAATTACTTCGTTGCGATAATCTTCTTCATGGTAGGTTTGCATCTGTTGGATGTAATTGGCATGCCATGGTCAGGGCCGGGGCAGGTTGGCATGAAGCGGAAGGGAATGTTAGCGGCATTCATTCTTGGGCTGGTCTTTGGGATTGCCCTCGGTCCCTGCACCTTTGCCTATATGGCTCCCATGCTTGGAGTAACTTTCAAGCTGGCATCGACAAATCTGTCTTATGGCATTCTACTTTTGTTCGTGTATGGGATCGGGCACTGTTCGGTAATAGTCTTTGCAGGAACCTTTACTGAAGTGGTTCAGCGATACATGAACTGGAATGAAAAATCGAAAGGATCTGTAATCTTAAAGAAAGTATGTGGAGTGCTGGTGTTGCTCGGAGGTATCTATCTGATCTACACAGCACCGTAGAATCATAACCTTATTCAGGAGAATAACCCATGAACAGAAGAACATTTCTAAACAGCGGCTTGGCAGCAGGAGCAGTAGTTGCCGGAATCGGATCTGAAGGACTTGCCGCAGGGGATAGAAAGGTCACAATCCTTGGCATTTCTTGCAGTCCTCGAAAGGGTAAGACCACAGCCACAGCAATTCAGGTGGCTTTGGATGCGGCTAAAACAGTATCTCCTCAGATCGATGTGGAATTGATCGACCTTGGTGGTCTGGAGGTCGCTGGTTGGCAAGGCGGTGCTAAACCCTCAGCAGGGATGTCATCAATTAATGATGATTTTGACTTGCTTCTGCCCAAGTTTCAAGATCCAAGCTTAGGTGGGTTGATTATTGGGTCTCCAAGTTATTTTCGTTCTATGAGTTCGCTCTGCAAAGCATTTCTGGAACGTCTGGCGGCTCTTCGGTTACCGAAACTACTCTTGGCAGACAAGCCTGTGGGAGTTTTATCCGTCGGAGCTTATCGAAATGGCGGTCAGGAGTTAGTAATCCAGCAGATTCTTACCGCAATGCTCTGTCATGAAGTCTTTGCTGTGGGGGGGAAACCCAGTGCCCACCAGGGCGCAACCCTCTGGAATGCCTATAAAGATGACATCATGAAGGACGAGTTTGGGATTGACACGGCGAAGAAACTGGGTATTCGGGTTGCTGAAGCGGCATTGAGGCTATCTTAGAAATTATTGGAAAAAGCCTGCTTGCTGATAATCAAGTCGGCCATCAGGTTGTATAGTGCGTGTCATCGGCAGCACAATTGCACAAAAGTTCCTGTGCCCGGTGGAAAGATTTTTGTGTTTTGTCCTATAATCGACAGGCTCACGGCCCAAGAGGCCGGCGATGCGACTTTTTTTGAAAAATCTTAACCAAGACTTAATATTTTCTTGACATATTGCCTGCGCCGTGATATAATCAGTATTCCAAATGGGGGTAAAAAAACAGTTACCGTAGTGAGGGGAAAAATGATAATCGACAAACACATCACCAATATCTTTGGAGCCGACGTAACCGGGCGGGGCCCACCGAGGACAACCCGGAAGAACTGCTCGTCAGGCAAAGCGCAGAGATTAACGAAAAGGGGAGAGAATGATGCCATCGATTTTCAAAAAACAAATTGTCGGATTTTCAGCACCACCGATTTCCAACAGACATACGAGAGGACCGCCGCCGAAGGGAAGAGAGAAAAATTTGCAACTGCAGCGGGCAGACGAGATCGGCAATCATAAATCATAAGAAGAGCCAGCAGGCAAACAGAACTTACAACAAAATACACCATCCGCCAATGCAGGAGAAGACCGTCAAAAACTGAGAAACATACATCGCTGCCCGACGATTTGACACGGGGTCCCGGCAATACAACGGGACCCCATTTTTTGCGCCGGACAAAGGATCGTTATATACTGCTCACGATTAAAAATTCCCGTTTATACGCGGCTAAGTAGCCTTACAACGGTAACTTATAATCCAACTCGCGGAAATCTACTACCCCAAGGCCCGCAAAGAACATGAGAGCAGCACCCCCCGTCGGCATTTGAGGCAATTTCCTGTTGAATCCGAACGAAAAATCTGTATCATGCGTAGTTTAGTCCTCTAAGTAGTTGCGATTAAATGTGTTAACTTGCCGGCAAAAAGGAGATTTCCATGCCGATATATGAGTACCAGTGTTCCGGCTGCGGTAAAGTCAATGAGTTTCTGGTCAAGTCCGCCAGATCGACCAAACTGACGTGCCCCGATTGCGGCTCGAAAAAGCTCGAAAAACGCTTTTCCAGCTTCGCCGTCGGCATCGGCAAGGCAGGCAGCAGCAGCAAGTGCCTCACCTGCACCGACCGCGGCTGCCCGCACGCAAGTGCTTGACGATAAATGAGTTATGTGGCCTGGCTACGCAGGAATCCTGACGTCGCAATCGCCCTGGCGGGCCTAAAACTGGATATCTTTGCCATTTGAGCCGATGCAACCCAATACGAATCAGGAAGATATGAATGGAAAAGGGCGTCTACAACTTCAACGAGATTGAAAAGAAGTGGCAGGACTACTGGGAGACACGCCGCACATTCAAGGCGTGGGAGCCTGCAAGTATTGATCCGGCAAGCACTTGCGATGATTCCAGGCCCAAATACTATGTGCTTGACATGTTCCCCTATCCCAGCGGCCAGGGCCTGCATGTCGGCCATCCCGAAAGCTACACGGCAACCGATATCGTGGCCCGCTACAAGCGAATGAAGGGCTTTAACGTCCTGCATCCGTTCGGCTGGGACGCTTTCGGTCTGCCCGCAGAGCAGTACGCCGTTCAGACCGGAACGCACCCTGCGGTTACAACGCAGAAGAATATCGACAACATGCGCCGCCAGATCAAATCCTTGGGTTTTTCCTACGACTGGGACCGCCAGGTCGATACGACGGACCCCAACTACTATAAGTGGACACAGTGGATTTTCCTGAAGTTTTACAACAGTTACTTCGACGACGCCGAGCAGAAGGCAAAGCCTATCGAGCAGTTGCCCGTTCCCGAAGGACTCAGCGATGATGAGCGGCGCAGATACATCGACGACCACCGGTTGGCCTACGAATCTCAGGCCCCGGTCAACTGGTGTCCGGCCTTGGGAACGGTGCTGGCTAATGAGGAGGTCATCGGCGGCCTGAGTGAGCGCGGCGGTCATCCTGTCGTTAGAAAACCCATGCGGCAGTGGATGCTGCGCATTACCAAATACTGCCGGCGCCTGTTGGATGGGCTTGATGAATGCGACTGGCCTGCATCGATCAAGAAACTGCAGCGCGACTGGATCGGAGAGAGCATCGGCGCCGAAGTCGATTTCAAGGTCAACGGTTTTGACGAAGTGATTCGCGTCTTTACCACCCGACCCGACACGCTTTTCGGCGCGACATATATGGTCCTTGCCCCCGAACATCGGCTTGTCGATGTCATCACCACAGACGAGCACAAAGACGCGGTGAAAGAGTACGTCGAAAAAGCCGCTACAAAGAGCGATCTTGACCGCACCGACCTCGCCAAAGAAAAGACCGGCCGGTTCACCGGCGCCTTTGCGATCAATCCGGTCAACGGCGAGAATATCCCCATCTGGATCAGCGACTATGTGCTGATCAGTTATGGTACGGGCGCCATCATGGCGGTGCCCGCCCACGACGAGCGGGACTGGGAGTTTGCTACGAAATTCGAGTTGCCGATTATCGAGGTGGTCAAACCGCCGGAGCCTTCTGAGGGCTGCTTCGCCGGTGACGGCACGGCGGTCAATTCGGGGCGGTTTACGGGATTGACGACTGCCGAGTTCAAGGTGAAGATCGCCGAATGGCTCGAAGAAAAGGGCTTAGGCAAGGCCGCGGTTAATTACAAGCTGCGGGACTGGCTGTTCAGTCGCCAGCGATACTGGGGCGAGCCGTTTCCGATCGTGCACCTCGAAAACGGCGGGGGAACAGTTGCGCTTTCGGAAGATGAACTGCCGCTTGTACTTCCGAAGGTAGCCGATTACAAACCCACCGGCACCGGCGAGCCGCCTCTGGCAAAAGCCGCCGACTGGCTCAATATTACGCTGCCCGACGGCCGCAAGGGCAAACGCGAAACCAACACAATGCCCCAGTGGGCGGGCAGTTGCTGGTACTTTCTGCGGTACATGGACCCCGATAATCCCGACGCCGCCTTTGCCGAGGCCAAAGAGAAGTACTGGATGCCCGTCGATCTGTACATCGGCGGCGCAGAACACGCCGTGCTGCATTTGTTGTACGCGCGGTTCTGGCACAAGCTCCTGTATGACCTGGGCTATGTAAGCGTGCCCGAGCCTTTCAAAAAGCTCGTCAATCAGGGCATGATCCTGGGCCAGGACAATCAGAAGATGAGCAAGTCGCGGGGCAACGTGGTCAACCCGGACAAGGTCATCACCGATTACGGCGCAGATTCCATGCGGCTCTATGAGATGTTCATGGGACCGCTGGAAGCGACCAAGCCCTGGAACATGCAGGGCGTGGAGGGCGTGCACCGGTTCCTCAACAAGGCATGGCGAATGGTCGTCAATGAGGACACCGGCGAGTTGTGTTCGGCAGTGCAAGAAGCCCAAGCCGACGAAACGACGACAAGACTGCTGCACCAGACAATAAAAAAAGTGGGCGACGACATCGAGTCAATCGCATTCAACACCGCAATCAGCCAGATGATGATCTTCGTAAACCACCTCGGCAAACAGCCGGTCCGCCCCAAAGACGCAATCGAAAAGTTCGTACTGATCTTAGCGCCCTTCGCACCGCACATAGCGGAAGAGCTGTGGCGGCGATTAGGCCACACCGAAACGCTGACCTACGAACCCTGGCCCGAGTACGACCCCGAACTCGTCAAGGAAAAAGAGATAGAATTAGCCGTCCAGGTAATGGGCAAGATCAAAGACAGAATTGTCGTTGCGGCGGACGCCTCCGAAGACGAAATAAAAGAAAAAGCCCTTGCCGGCCAACCCGTCCAAACAGCAATGGCAGGCAAACAACCAAAGAAAATCATTGTTATCAGGTCAAGGCTTGTTAATATAGTCGTTTAGCAACGGCAGTACGGTGTGCGACTTGACATCTTACAAGTTATGCCTCTGTTTAGGAAAGACTTGTTCTGTGGGAAAACATATTAACAAACTGTATTACATTACCCACATTGACAATGTGCCTTCGATGTTGCAGAAGGGAATTCTGTGCCACAGGCGAATGGAGGAAGAAGGGGTACAGACAACCCCGATATACGATAAGGCAATCGTTTCCGACCGGCATTCCAAGCAGGTTGAGGGAGGAAAGAACCTGTGGGATTACG
>QNBS01000059.1 GCA_003644175.1 Planctomycetota bacterium
AGGTTGCCTAAGAGTGCTGAGGAAGGGCCGTTCTCCAGGCCTCTATTAATATGGGTGGGAGCGGCCGTTCTGGTGATGTGCTTTCTTGCCGGTTACTGGGAGCCCACGATCAGGGACCTGTGGCGGATATGGATGCGGAGCGATGAGTTTTCCAGCGGTTTGTTGGTTCCGTTCTTAGCCGGTTATGTGCTGTGGTCGCAGCGGAGCGGCCTGGGCAAGGTCAAGATACAACCGTGCATGTGGGGCATTGGGGCCTTTGTGCTTGCCCAGGCGGTGAGGTTTCTTGGTTTGTGGCTCTGGTTGGGCTCTGCCGAGCGGCTTTCGCTGATTCTGACATTCATTGCGATTGTGCTTTTGTTGTTTGGGTGGCGGCTGGTGTGGAGAATTGGGCCTGTGCTGCTTTATCTGTTTTTTATGCTGCCTCTGCCGAACCGCGTGCAGGGATGGATCACACTGCCGCTGCAGCGGTGGGCGACGACATCGGCGGTGTTTGGCCTGGAGATGTTGGGCTATGACGTTGTCCGCGAGGGGAATGTTATCAATCTCAATGGCACTATGGTGGCTGTGGCGGAGGCGTGCAATGGCCTGCGAATGCTGACCGCCTTTTTCGTGATAAGCGGACTGGTGGCGCTGCTGGTAAATCGTAAATGGTGGGAAAAACTTATTATCCTGGTCTCGAGCATACCGATTGCCTTCATGTGCAATACGCTGCGACTGACAATGACCGCCATAGCGTTCACAAGGCTTAATACCGAACAATGGGAAAAAGCGTTCCATGACTTCGGGGGACTGGCAATGATGCCGCTGGCGCTGGGACTGATAGTACTTGAATTGTGGCTGTTGTCGAATCTGGTTATTCGACCGGCCGACGAAGTGCGGACGGAGGTTGTCGGGAGGAGGGGATAGGGGAGAGTAGTGTAGTAGTGGAGAAGAGCAGAGGCCGTAAGACAATACGGTAAGGAAGAATGGCTCACAAGGGCTTATTAATTTTGTAATTTTAGCCATGTGCGAGATTCGCTTGTCATTCCCGCGAAGGCGGGAATCCAGCATAAAATAGCTTCCGCCGCAGAGCCCGCCCTGAGCGTAGCCGAACGGGCGGTTTCCTGTTTTTTGCACATTTGGCTAAAATGTTGCTTAATTTTCTTGAGGATTTGAATAATGGCTGACTTGGAAAGATATGAAAACAGAATGGTGCAGCAGGAAGTTGTTCAGTTTGACGGACCACCTGACGGCCACGAGGGTTCTGTCACCGAACTTATCGTTCCGATCCTGAGACGGTGGTATGTGATCATGGCAACATTTATCGTTGTCTGCGGGATTGGCGTGCCGGCGATATGGTTTGGCATGGAGCAGAAGTATGAGACGACGGGGTCGATCAGGATATCGCCGATTGTCTCGCGTATTCTGTTCAATGATTCCGATTCCGACAGGCCGATGCCCAACTATGCGAATTTCATGACTACCGAGGCCGAGCGGATAGCAGGCCCTACCGTACTCAATCGCGTGGCTGATGAACTCTCAGGCAAGAAACTGACGCTGTTGGAGGGTTCCGTCGATCCTGTCCTGACTTTACGGCAGGCTGCCAACAACGGGGGAATTGAAATCGCCACACAGCGACACAGTGAACTTATAACGATCAAAATGATCAGCAGGTTTCCAAGGGAAGCCGAGCAGATCGTTGACGCTTTTATACGGTCGTATATGAATATCGTCAGAGCGGAGGAAGGCCGCAGCGACGACAATAAGCTCAATATTCTTGAGGAGCAAAAGCGGACCCTGGATACGAAGATTGACACGCAGGCAAAGGAGATTAACACCCTTCTCGATGAATTCGGGACGGAAGAGTTGGACGGAAGACAGGAGATCATGCTTCAAACTGTTGCAAGGCTCCAGGACGACCTTGATGGGGTGACGATTCGGAGAATAGAATTGGAAGCGCAGGTGAATATGTATGAAAAGGATGTCAGTGAACCGCTTCCTGAGATCAATCGGCTCCAGGAGCAGAGTGCTTACATCAATACCGATCCGACGATGCAAACGCTTGTGGCTAATATAAGACAATATGAAGCCCAGATCATAACAGACAAACAGACGATGACAGATAATAATCCTGAACTTCAGAACAGGATCGCCATTCTGGAGTCCTTCAAGAAACGCATGGAAGAGCGACGAGAAGAGCTGGTCAAGGACTTTGATGACAGATACAAGCAGGAAGTTGAGGCGAGGCGTAACTATGCCAAGGTTCAGGTCAAGGCCCAACTTGCTCAGACCATTGAGCACGAAAAGAAAATCCGTGAAGAACTGGACCGTTATGATACAGCGACTATCGGCTTGGGACGCAAGCAACTCAATATCGACGACAAGAAAGCCGAACTTGCGCGCACGCGAGAAATCTTCAATACTGTCTGCAACCGAATCAGCGAAATCGTGATGGAGCAGAAGAGGCCCGCCCGTATCTCCATCGCGGAGATGGCAAGCAGTGTGCCGGCGCAGAGCAAAAGAAAGAAACTGGCGCTGGCAACGCCATTCGGAGGGATTGCTCTGGGTGTTTTCCTTGCGTTTTTGTTGGCCAAGGCGGATAAGAGGCTCAGGGGCGCGCAGGATGTGGTCAAGCGTGTAGGTGTACGAATCATCGGAACCACGACAAGCTCCAGACATATCGACAGGAGTATGATCACGCAGCAGCTTTCGGATGATTACCAGACGATTCGAGCGAACCTGGGGCTTTTCAACGGCCATGAAAGCACGAAGGTGCTGGTGGTCACCAGCCCGGGGGTGGGCGACGGCAAGACAACGTTTGCGATAAACATTGCGTTGAGCTTCGCACAATCGGGCGAGAAGGTGCTCCTGATAGACGGAGACCTGCGCAAGCCGGATATTGCCGATATGCTGAACCTGCCGAAAGGCCTCAGAGGACTTCAGGATATGTTGTTCGGCAAGTCTCTTGCCGAGTCTGTTTACGAACTAAGTCCGACAGGTCTGCATATTCTGGCGGCCGACCGCCGCAATTGCTCCGACGCCCTGGACCTTCTCAGACAGACCCATACGGTCGATTGCATGAAAAATATCAGGAACGAATACGACCATGTGATTATCGACACGCCTCCGGTGCTTGCCTCTGCAGATCCCCTGGTTTGGGCAAAGATGGCGGACGCCGTGATCATGGCCTGCTTTGCCGAACACACATCCAGGCCTGACCTGCGAGAGGCAATCGAGCGACTTGAGCAGATTGGCGTTCGAGTGCTTGGCACGGTGCTGAATAATGTCAGAGTCGGCAGCAGTTATTACCGCTATGGCTACGGCTACGGCGCCGATGGTGGAAAGGCGCAAAGGAAAGCAAAGGCAAAGAGGGGTCGTTCGCTGCTGCTTGTGGCGCCGAAGTCCGAGCAAGAGGACTCAAAGTAGCGATCAGCGAGAGAATTCAAAGATGGAACTTGTAGTTTTTCACAACCCAAAAAAAGCCGCACCGGACCACAGCGATCTCTTCGCCTTTGCACTCTCGGACAGGCTGTTGGCGCAGATCGTATGGGACCGCAGCGCATCCGGTCCTGATTTGAACGAAGGCGGCGGCCAGGTTACGGTCGCAGTGCCCGGTGATGTGCAGGGACCGCCTGCACAAACCCTTGTCAATGTTGTCGCTTACGATCCACAGGGCGGCGTGGACCTGTCGGCCCTTAACAATGGCAATGAGGGGGACTGGTTTGTGGTTTCAAACGGAAAATTCCGTACAAAGGCAAGATATGACAGGATCAAACGACATGTCTATTCCCTGCCTTCGGACATCGTTCTGGCAAGTCTGACGCCCGAACTGACCGGGTATCACGAGAAGTTGAGGATTACGCCGCAAAACAGTAATGTCGGGTGGCGACGATATTACACCGATTCAATCCAACTGTGTGAGACGCCGGATGACTGGCCGCATCATGTGTTCATAAGAACGGCGGTACGCAAAAAGATAGCGCCGGAGGGTATTATGACGCTTGATTTTGACAAGTTTCGCGCCTTGTGCTCTGCGAAGTCGCTAAGAGTAATCAGTCTGCGGGCCGCCGGCAGAGCGATCGATCTCAACACCGCCGAAGGGTTGCTGACGCTGATGTATGAAAGACTCGGCTCAACGGCTTTAACCAACGGCGACGGTGCATCCGGGGAGCGGGGGGCAAGAATAGCCGGCAAGGTTCTTTTCGGAAGAAATGTCAGTGTCGGCGACAATGCAGTCTTTCTCGGTCCCGCCGTCGTCTGTGACAATGCGAGTATCGGGAAAAACGCCATAGTCAAAGGCACGATAATAGGGCCCGGTGTGAGTATACCGACCGGCGCCGTTGTTCGGGATTGTATTGTCAACGATACCGGCGAACCGCCAACCAAGGCCCGCAAGACACAGGCCGAATGCCGAAAGGTCCGCCGGAGCTTTTTGGTTGACGGGTCATTTGAAGGGAATTATTTCAGGACGTGGCCGCGATGGTCTTATCCCCGCTATTTCAAGCGGCTTTTCGATATTGTGATCGCATCGGTGATACTACTTCTGTTTCTGCCGTTTTTTCCCGTCATAGCGATTATGATAAAACTGAGTTCGGCGGGACCCGTTTTTTACCGTGCGCGCCGGCAGGGATTGGGGGGAAAGGAATTTGACTGTATGAAATTTCGGAGCATGGCTCCAAGCGCCGAAGGGCTGCAGGAAAAGCTGAGTGTGGTCAACCAGGTCGATGGACCGCAATTCAAGCTGGAAAACGATCCGCGTGTCAATGCGGTGGGCCGGTTCCTGCGGGACACCAACCTTGATGAGATTCCACAGTTTATCAATGTTTTAAGAGGCCAAATGAGCGTCATCGGGCCGCGACCTTCACCGGAGCACGAAAATGCTTCAAGTCCGCATTGGCGATACGCCAGGCTTTCGGTCAGGCCCGGCATTACCGGTCTGTGGCAGATTTGCAGGACACGCCGGGAGGGAAGAGACTTTCAGGAGTGGGTTCGCTACGACACCGAATACGTGAGGAAGCTTTCCTTCAAGCTTGATCTGTGGATATTCTGGAAGACGGCCGGCAAACTGATTAATGATTTTGTCGATCGGTTCTGATCATGTAAAGAATGATAAAGAAGAATCTCACTTGTTGCGGCAGCAGAGAAAGGAATAGAGAACAATGGCGCAGGTAAGAATAAACTGGAAGCTGATCATAGTGTTGTTGATCGCAGTTTCTGTCCTGGCGGGGACTGCATGTTACCTGAGATACAAGAACAGAAGCCAGCGGTCTCAACGTGCATTGACAGCGGGGCTGAAGGCCTATGAGGCCGGGCAATGGGATGCGGCGGCAGACAATCTGGGCCGGTACCTTGGCCGTGTGCAGGATGACGCCGAGATACTTTCCAAATATGCCGATGCACAACTCAAACGCAGGCCTTTGAAGCAACCCAATATCGTTCAGGCCACTAATGCATACAGGCGTATACTCCGGCTGGACGAAAGTTATGAGATTGACGATCTGCGAAGAAAAACTGTGCTTCAACTGGTCGGCCTTTATCTTCAGATGAATATCCCGAGCGAAGCGGAACTGATTGCCGCCCGGCGGCTGGAGGCGGGCAATGACAACGAAATCCGCAGGATGTTGGCTGTTGCATACATCAGTCAGCGGAAATTTGCCGCCGCCGCCGCCGAACTCGACAAAATTATCAAAGATGACCCTTCGCAGGTGCCGGCCTACGATGCAATGGGGCAACTGGCCGAGCAACGACCCGACGATTTCTCTGTCGGAGCCGAACACTGGTATGACGAAGCGATCAGGAATAATCCACGGTCAGCTCAGGCGTATATCATCCGCGGCGATTATTTCCTGAGGAAAAAGCAGGATTCCAAAGCACTGGATGATCTTGAGCAGGCTGAAAAACTGGACTTGTCGGACATTTCCATAAGACTTGCCCTGGCCAACAGCCTTATAAGAGCGGGGCATTCTGATAAAGCCCAGGATCACCTTGCCTCTGTCGAAGAAGATGCGCCCGCCAACATCAACCTTTGGAAGGCATGGGCGATGTTGGCGATGAAGGATGGTTCCCGGGACAAGATGCGAGAGGTGGCCGACAGAGGTCTTGCGGAACTCGCCTCCGAGGTGGCCGCATTTCTGCCTCTGGCGACTGAACTGTACATTCGGGCGGGTGATTTTGAAAAGGCGGGCGGTTGTGTGGAGCAGCTTCGACAAGAAGACGCCGAGTCGGCAATGATTGCTTTCATGGAAGGATACATTTGTGAACGGAAAGGCCGGTGGGCCGATGCGCTGAAGAAATACAGACAGGCCGTCGATTTGGGCATGCAGACTGAAAACGTCCAGATCAGGATCGCTTCGGCGCTTGTACGCCTGGGCGACAAGGTGGCGGCGACAGCGCAGTTAAGGACGTTGCTCAACAAAAATGAAGACTCTTACACGGGGAGACTTGCGCTGGCGAGGCTTCTTGTTGAAGAGCATAAATATACCGAGGCCGTCGAGCATGCTCAGATATTGGCCCGACGGCAGCCGCGGCGCGCCGAGGGGCACTTGTTGTACATGCAGGCGAGAATCGGGCTGCTTGTCGAGAAAAAAACAGACAGCAGCGATCCTTTGTGGGATGCTGTCGAAGCCGACCTCAGGAAACTGAGCGAAAATCTCGAAGACGCCGTTTCAGTCAAGACAATGAGAATCCATGTCGCTATGCAGCGAGGACGGCTTGATCAGGCTCAACAGATGGTTGAAGAATTGAAAGAACAGCATCCCGATGAGATTCAGCCAAAACTGGCTGAGGTCGATGTTCTTGTTGGGCGAAATGAAATTGATCCGGCGATAGAGCGCCTTGAGGATATCGTCGGCAAGTTTCCGGAATCCACCTTGTCGGTTTCGTACCTTGTCAATCTGTTGGCAAGACGTGAAGAGTATTCGCGGTGCCGGACCGTATTGACCGACGCCATAGCCCGCATCAGGCAGCCGGAAAGCCTTCGGATACTGAACCTGACGTTAGCCGAAATATATGCTCGAAACAACAAGCCGAACGAGGCATGCCGACTGCTCGAGTCGGTATCAAAACAACTCCCCAACGACATTCCTGTCCTCCGAAAGCTTCTTGGCTATCGGCAGGCAATCGGCCGGAATGAGGGTCTGCAGGATATGGTGGACAGAATAAAATCTCTGGAAGGCGACGATGGATGGCAGTGGCGTGTCGAGCAGGCCAGACTATGGTTTGGCCTTCCCCTGAAAGAATTCAATATGCGATGGCCCCAGGCCGCTTCCCTGCTTAAAGAGAACCTGAACGCGAATCCGGATGATCAACTCAGCCGCAGACTTCTCGCCGCCTGTTACGAACGATCCGGGCGGCTGCAGTTGGCTATTTCTCTTTACACGCAGGCATTTGAGCGCTCTCCCAACGATATCAACATTATCATTCCCATGGTGGCGATGCTTTACAAGGCCCAGAGATATGAACAGGCCGACGAGATACTGGACCGGGCCACCCGAAACAACGTTGGCGGTCTGACTGATACTCGGCTTTCAAGACTTGTGCTGCAAAGGCATGGAAGGCGGGGGGACCTCGAACCTGCCGGTGAAATCCTGGAAAACCTTCTTTCGGCGAATCCCGAAAACCGGGACGACCGTTTCACGCTTGCGCTCATCCGGATGCTTCAGAACAATCACGCCGAAGCCCGAAAACTGCTCAGACAGTTGAGAATCAAGGACCCGGATTACCTGCCGGCGGTGGCGGGTCTGGTGGAACTGAATATTCGCGAGGGCAAGCGGGACGATGCCTTAAAAATCTGCGAGGAGATTGTTCAACGCCTCAAGAACCCGGCCGCCTATATCCTGCGAAGCCGGGCTTACGTACGCCTCGGGGAGATTCAGCACGCAAGGGACGACATGGAAAAGGCGATCTCGCTGGAACCGGACAACGTCCGTAACCTGCAGCTCAAGGCGGCGTTCTATCAGGCCATCGGAGAGCCGGACGTGGCCGTTGCTGCGATAGACAAGGCCTTGTCTGTTTCACCCGATGATTTTCTCGTCTTGAAACAGGCGGCATTTCTGTTGCTGGCGTCGCAGGAGAAGCAGGATTTTGAACGCGGAAAAGCTCTCCTGGATAAAGCGATCAAAGCCAGGGCCGACGACGTGGAACTGCTTGTCCAAAGGGTGGGCATTCTGGTTGGACAGGGCACGGCGCCGGCTTTGAAAGAGGCAGAGCAAATGCTCAAGGACCTGGTTGGCAAGCGACCGGGGAATGAGCGCCTCTGGACGATGCTGGCGACCATGTATCTTAACGAAGGTGATTCCGCCAAAGCAATGAATGCCGCCCTGAACGGGCTTTCACATCTGCCCCGCAGCAGGGCGCTCATGCTGATCAAGGCCACCGCCGAGGCTCGGCGCTCGCCGGAGCTTGCCATAGGGACGCTGAGACAACTGCTCGACGAGCGGCCCGACGATATCAATGTGGCCGTGGATCTGGCCCGAACGTATAGCGCGGCGGGAAAGCACGATAAAGCGATCAGGCTGCTGGAAGAAAAACTTGCTTCCGCAAAGGATTCAGATAAACGGAAGATTGATATTGTATTGGCGACGATTTTGTACGACAGCGGCAAAACGACTCAGGCTGTGGAAAAATTCAAATCATTGCGTGCTTCGCAACCGGACGATACGGAGGTTGTAGTCGCTCACGCAGGTGTGCTTATCAAGAGCAAGGTGTGGACCGAACTGATCGACCTGACCGTTGACTGGTGCGACCGCTATCCCGACAAAACAGGAATCCTTGCGGGTATTGTCAAGGGAGTAATGAGTCAGGGTGGCGACGACGCCGCAAAGACCGCCGAAACCATATTGCGGCGTGTTATGACGTCGCACCCCGATTGTGTCGTTGCAATTAGTTCACTGGCCATGTTGATGCACACTCAGGAAAGAATGGATGAGGCTGTGGAATTGTATGAAAAAATCCTCGTTCTTGAACCAGGCAACCTCGTGGCCATGAATAATCTGGCGTGGATACTTTGCGAAGAACACGGCGAATATCAGCGGGCGATGGAACTTGTCGAAAAAGGATTGGCGATGAATCCGGGTTACATCGATCTCATCGATACAAGCGGTATGATTCACTACCGTACGAAGCAGTTTGACAAGGCCGCAGGCGATTTCAAGAAGTGCGTCGCGCTGTATCCGGAAAAAGCACCGGCCCTGGCGGGTTCATATTTTCATCTGGCAAAGACGTTCGACCAGATGGGGGATAAGCAACAGGCCGTGGACAACCTTAGAAAATCGATCGTTCTGAAGGGCTTGAGTCAAAAAGACCTGAACGAAGCGGAGAAACTCTTAACAAAACTTATGCAATAGGTTCCAAAATGTCACGACTACCCATTAATTCACAGCCCCCGGATGTTCCCGCAGAATTCAAGAGGCCCAGTATTGTCCTCCTGGACAGTCGGCGGTGGGACTATCTGCAGCGCAGATACAAGATTACTCCCAGGGAGCTTGAGATAGCCAAGCTGGTTTGTCAAGGCCTGAGCAATGAACGGATTGCCGATCGTCTCAGAATCAGGACCGGTACAGTCAAGGTGCACATACGCAACATATACAGGAAAACATGGGTCGAGAACAAGATTCTGATG
>QNBS01000060.1 GCA_003644175.1 Planctomycetota bacterium
CAGTCAGCACCATCGCCCCTGTAACCCTGCCCGCCGCAAAATCGTGCAGATACTTCTGCTTGATCTCCTCGGAGGCAAACGCATTGATCGTCTCGGCGATCCCCTGCAAGCCGAAGATATTCATCAGCGAAGCGTCCGCCCGCGATACGATCTCGATAGCAAGCGAGTAAATAACGTTCGGAAAATTGATGCCGCCGAACCGGTGCGGCAGCGTAAAACCCATAACATCCGCCTTGGCAAGAGCGGCAAGAGATTCGGCAATCCCGTCGGCGTAAGCGACAGTGCCGTCGTCGTTGAGCGTGCTGCCCTGTCGATCGATACCCTCACTGCGAGGCGCGATAAAGTCGCCGCTCAACTGACCGACCGCATCGAGAACCAGTTCATAATTGCGGATCGCCTCCGCCGCCGAAGCCGGAGCATAATCACACTCGGCGGCAAACCGAAAGCCCTCCTCCATATACCCCGCAACAGCAGCCAAATCCACATGCCTGAACAAAAACTGTATATCTTCGTTATCCCTGAAGAAATTCGCCATATTCCACTTCCACTAAAAACTAAATACTAATTTCCGACCGCAAGCTTGTTGATCATGCCTTCGCCAAGAGCCCTCAGCGATATTCGACGGAATCGAAACCGCCGACCGCCGCATCTGGCTCACCAGACCGTACAATTCGTCCTTCGGATAGCCTTTCGTGATTGTATACACTTCCTTAACGAGCCGTATCGACCTCTGCCATATTTCCAAATCACGAAAATCCCGAATCGGCTTCCGCATCTATCCACCATCCACTATCTACTATCTGCTAAACTAAACTTTCTCTTTGATCGACTTGATCATCATAGGCGCCACTTCATTCAGATCGCCCACGATTTTATAGTGCGCCACGTCGAAGATCGGCGCATCCGGATCGTTATTGATTGCGATTATCTTCTTACTCTCGCTCATACCGGCCTGATGCTGGATCGCACCGCTGATACCAACTGCAATATAAAGGCTCGGCCGAACAGTCGTGCCCGTCTGCCCCACCTGATGGTCGCGATCGATAAAGCCAAGGTCAACCGCCGCCCTCGTCGCCCCGGGCGCAGCACCAAGGCAATGCGCCAGATCGTAGATAAGCCTGAAGTTGTCTTTGCTCCCCACCCCGGCGCCGCCGGCGACTATCACACGCGAGGCCTTAAGATTAACCTTCCTGGCCTGCATATGCTGGCCAAGAATCTCAAGCGGCAGATCGGCGGCGGCCAGATGCACCGTCTCCTTCACCACCTCCGCCTTCCTGCTCGTATCAGGCTCCGGCATCGGCATCACACCATCGCGAACCGTCGCCATCTGAGGCCACCGGTCGTAATTGATAATCGTCGCGATAATATTGCCGCCGAACGCCGGCCGAATCTGGAACAGCAGATTCTCATAAACCTTACCTGTCTTCTTAACCTCGTGATTGCCGATCTGCAAATCCGTACAGTCAGCCGTCAGCCCGGCCTTGATGCTGCTGGCAATCCGCGGGGCAAGATCGCGCCCGCACGGCGTCGCGCCGTAAAGAACGATCTGCGGCTTATGCCGTCGGATCAAACCGTCGATCACCTTGGCGTAAGTATTCGTCTGGTAATGCTCAAGCAGTTCATGCTCAGCCAAATACACCTTATCCGCCCCCAAGTGCCCCAACCGCGCCGCCAAAGGCGACACATCATCACCCAGAAGGACAGCCGCCAATTTCACACCCAGCTTATCGGCCAACTCTCTGCCCTTGCTCATAAGCTCAAGCGGAGTATCGGCTATTTTCCCTTCATGCTGTTCGGCAAAGACCCAAACTTCCCCGGCCGTATTAACGTCAATCATACCAAAAGTCCTTAAAATTAAAGGGGTCAGACCCCTTTTCTCCCGGTGTCCTACCCGATCGTATGCTCTTCGATAAGTTCATGCACCATCGCATCGATACCCGCCTGCGTAGCCTCGACGGACTTGCTCTCCTTGCCGCCGAGCACAACGCTCATTATTCGGTGCACTTTGGTCGGCGACCCGTCCCTTCCGCACCAGGCCAAATCCGCGTCCAGATCGTCGAGGTCCCACTGCTTAATCAGCAGGCCCTTCTCGGCCAGCGCCTTTTGCCGGGCGGACGAATCGTCTCCGCCGGCGATGGCGATTTCCACCGGACTCATCGCGTCTTTGTACTTCATCAGCCGCTTGGCCGCGGCGACACGCGGCTCGTTGGCCGTATCGACAACCGTCAGCAACACCGGCAGCGTCGTCTTAACCTCCTGCCGGCCGTTGCCCATATTTCGCCGTGCAACCAGCCCATCGCCGTTCAATTTCTGTATTTCCTCGACGTACGTAACCTGCGTAATACCTAATTTCTCCGCCAACTGCGGGCCAACCTGCGCCGTATCGCCGTCGATCGCCTGTCGCCCGCAAAGCACAATATCGTAATCCAGCTTCTTCACCGCACAACTCAGAATATAGCTCGTCGCCAACGTATCGCTCGCAGCACAGCGCCTGTCCGTGATCAAAATCGCCTCGTCGGCGCCCCGATACAGTGCCTCTCGCAGAACATCGCTCGCCGCCGGCAGCCCCATCGTCATCACCGTAACCTTACCGCCGAATTCATCCCTGATCTCAAGCGCAAGCTCAAGCGCGTTCAAGTCCTCAGGATTGAAAATCGCAGCTAACGCGCCACGGTTGACCGTCCCGTCGTCGTTCATCGCCTGACCCGTAATTCGTTTAGTATCAGGCACTTGCTTCACTAATACAACACAATTATAGCCCACAAACCATCTCCATCTTTAGGACATTAGATTCTAATCACCATAACAATAGCCGCGATAGTTTAATGAAAAAACACCGCAAGTCAAACAAAAAACAAAAACACCCCCTTCCCGCCCGAATTTGACGTTTCCAAGCCCCTCTCTAAAACGACAGGGCGGTCTTGACAGGCAAAAAAACTTTGAGATAATGAAGATTCAGCAGTTGTCTCGGTACTGCCGTATGCCACAGATGGAGTTTTTGGAAAGGACCCTTCCATGTCGAAGTTGAAACGGATGAAGAAAAAGCAGGCACTCAGGAAGAGAGCGAGTATTCGGATAACGGCCTTGAGGCGAGCACAAAAAGACATGTTCGGACGCCAGAGCCTGTTTGACAAAATGGTTAATAATCACCAGGACATACTTCAGAATATCGAGTTTGTCATCATATCGGAATACCGACACGATAGTAGACTTGACGATGGAATTGTAGCCGAAACACTCAAAGCCATTATCCTGAATACCGAACCACAGGATAAGAGTGTTGACCGACTGAAACAGATGCTGGAATCCGCTCGCCGGCTCCGTGACGATGTCTCCGACAACTTATGGAGGGATGGACTCAGGGTCGTACTCCGCTCGGTGCATAACCATTCCGACTTCAAACCCGGCTCAACACATTATCTCGACTTTGTTGGTGGGTTTATTGTATAAATCGAATCGCACAGGGAGCCGTAGTTTTTCTGTGTATGGGATATGCCGGCCTTGACCCAGGGCGCCGGCGTCAGTATTTCTTTCTGAACCGGGCCGTCGGGATGTGCAGGATTTTTCGGTACTTGGCGACTGTGCGCCGGGCGATTTTGCCGACTCCCGCTTCGGCGAGCTCGTCTCGGATTTCGTCGTCGTTGAGAGGCCTGGATTTGTCCTCTTCGTCAACGATCTGCTGGAGCTTGGCCTTGACGGCATCCCAGGAATGCCGCCGGCCGTCGGCGGTTTCCATTCCGCCGTTGAACAGGCTTCTTAAAGGCAGTATCCCCTGCGGCGACTGTATATACTTGCCCGCCACCGCCCGCGAAACCGTTGCGATGTGCACGCCGACCTCGTCGGCGACAACAGCCATCGGCAGGGGCTTGAGGTAAAGTTTCCCCTTGTCGAAGAACTCGCGCTGGTGGTCCACCACCACCTGGGCAACTCTGAGAACTGTGTTCTTTCGCTGCACTATGGCGTCCATGAACCACTGTGCAGAGCGGATATTCTGAAGCAGAAACTCTCTCGTCTTCCGGTCCAGCTTCCGGTCCCTGACCATTCTGGCGTAAAAGCTGTTGACCCGCAGGTTCGGCATATTCGTATCGGCGAGCCGGACTGCGTAACCGCCGTCGTCGCACGGCTCGACAATAACATCGGCGGTAATCGCGTGATTGTCGTTTCGCCCCACGGCAAGACCCGGCGACGTATCCAGTTTGCTCATGTGTGCTATCGCAGCGTTAATCTGCTCCACAGCGCAGTTCATCTTCCTGGCGATCTGAGGCAGTTTGTTTTCGAGCAGTTCATCCCAGTAGTCTCGCACAAGACGACTCTCGAACGTCATATCGTCGGGGAACTGCGCCATCTGAATAAGAAGACATTCTCGCAGGTCTCGTGCGCCGACACCGGCGGGTTCGAGTCCCTGAATCAGTTCCAGGGCCTTGTTAAGATGTTCGATGCCGAACTTGTGCTTGTCTTTGTTGTGGAGCTGTTCCAGACGGACGCCAAGATAACCCTTCTCGTCGATATAATCGATAATGACGACGCCTGCCTGTTTGACAAGTTCGTCGGCTTCGACGAGACGCCACTGCTCGGTGAGGCTGTCGTTGAGGGATTGAGCCGGCGCCGCGGTGTTCTGGAGCGCTTCCATTTTCTTGTCCTTTTCGCCGCTGCTGCGTCGAAAGGAGATCGAAGATACGCTGTCCAGGTACTCATTAAAGCCGGCGTCGCTTTCACCGATGCTGTCGAGACGCTCGAAATCGTCGACCTTGTCGGAATCGTCGCCGACCACCATATCTTTCTGATCGAGCGATTCGTCGTTTTCGGGTTCGGCGGCCCCTTCAACCGTTTCATCGGCCGGCTCTTCGGCGGCCTCCAGGACCGGATTGCTGTTGAGTTCGGCTTCTATCTTTTCCTGAAGCGCAAGCAGCGGCAACTGGAGAACCTCCATCGACTGAATCATGCGAGGAGCCAACGTCATCCGCTGCTCCATTCGCATCTGCCCTGTCATCGACATCTTCATAAAAACTTACCCTTTACCAATGCCCGGCACGTGTGCCGGTACCACTATATTATACCATATCAGCACTGAAATTGTACGGGCTAAACGGAAAATTTTGCAAAAAACTTTGCCTGTGGAGGCATCTTAGCATGAAATTTGCTACAAACCGGCGCCGGTCCGACGGAGGCGCGCCGAAGGCCCCCCGGTGTCATTCCGACCGGAGCGAAGCGGAGCGGAGGAATCCATTAAAACAGCCTTCGCCGAAGAGCCTGCCCTGAGCGTAGCCGAACGGGCGACCTCACAGCAATATACAATCGTAAATATACAATCTACAATCACAAACCGGCGTCAGTCCATCGGTGCTCTTCCGGAGATCGCATCGGCGAGGATCGAGCCGCTGGCGTATTCTATGGTCGAGCCGGTGGGCAGACCACGTGCAAGACGGGTCAGTTTGACATTCAAC
Organism: Planctomycetota bacterium; assembly: GCA_003644175.1. Classification (GTDB taxonomy): domain Bacteria; phylum Planctomycetota; class Phycisphaerae; order Sedimentisphaerales; family Anaerohalosphaeraceae; genus B28-G16. The sequence continues at coordinate 5,445 of QNBS01000060.1, forward strand.
GGGCGAAGCAGTGAATTAATGTACAGCGCCGTGCCGTCGCCTTCCAGGTTCGGATTGGTCGCCATAACGATCTCCTCGACACCGCCGGCGCGGACGCGATTAACCAGGTCCTCGATCATCAGATCGCCCGGCTCGATGCCCTCCAGCGGTGCGATATGGCCGTTAAGAACGTGGTAAACCCATTTGCAAAGACCTGTCTTTTCAAGACTTATGACATCACGCGACTGTTCCACGACACAGATGATGCTGTGATTGCGTCTCGTGTCGCTGCAGATCGAACACACCTCGGATTCGGAGAGGTTAAAGCAGATTCGGCACTGCCGGATATTCTTCTTAACGTCGGCGATAGCCTTCGCCAGCGCAAACGCCTCGGCGGCGCCGGTCTTGAGAACGTGAAAAGCTAATCGTTCGGCCGTCTTGGGCCCGATACCCGGCAGCCTGCCCAACTCGGCGATCAGTTTATTGAGACTTTCGGTATAAGCCGGGTTCATATCCTGTGAACTCTTTCAATTTGTTACGAAAGTTCCAATCTGAAATACAACATATCTTTCTGCCCAATTAGTCTTTACGAGACGATTCGGACCGGCGCCGGGGAACGCCATGTTCCGATCCCGTCCCACCAGATTGCCACGCAGTCGACGACCTTGCGGCTGCTGCGTTTGACATAATTGGCGATGGCCATCTCGTGGAGCCTCCGCATGCAAACGATTCCGCCGATCCGCCATGCCCTTGCTCCGAGCGCTACGGTCTTTTTTTCCCTGGCTGTCATTCGATGTTTTTCGTCGACCATGAGCGAGGCAAGTTCCTCGGCCATCGGTTCCAGCAGCGGCTGCCAGTGCTCGTAATTGAACGCCACTTGCTCGTTCAGTTCGACGAGGAGTCTGTCGCTTTCCTGTTTTCTTTGCAGACGTTCGGCCTTGGCCTGGACAACTCGCCGATGTCGAAGTTTACGACTTGCCGGCAGACACATTTCAACGAGGCAGACGGCCGGATCGACAATGATCCAGACCAGGAAAGTCACAGCCAGGGAACCGATTGCGATTGAGGAGAACAGGCCGATCAGGGGCCCGCCGGGCGCCCGGCCCAAAAACCCGGCCACAGCGCCGAGATAGGGGCAAATGTCATAGAAAGCCATATAATAGATCGAAGACGTGAGCGGGTATTCCTGTTCGGTCCGACCGCGGACAACACCGCGATAGACGGCGAAAAGATAGATACTGGTCAAGACAAATGTCAGAACCGCCGAATAGCCCGACAATGAGAAAATCAGCCACCAGGCCGCGCCGACCTGCCGCATGGCGACCGTGATCAGAAAGGCGGCGCACGCCACGAACCACAACGTGCTTCCAAAGTGAATCAGTTTGAAAATGCGCTTGCGCGCCATCAGAACAACCTTTCATTCCGTTTTACAGTTGATGCCGGCATCCAAACGTTTGGCCGGATGTCATCACCCCAATCCCTTGATTGCATTCACAACCGCCGGGACAGCCGGTTACGGCTCCCCTAAAGTACCGGGACTGATAGTCTCCGCCGCCGTTGCACTCCGGAAGAGAGGTCCGACGATTTCCTCGATGGTCAAACCAATCGAGCCCAGGATCGTCGGCGGGACATAGATGACATCCCCTTCCCGCAGCAGCACAAGGCCGCTCATGTCGCCGTGCTCGATCATCTTCTTGAAGTTGAGCTCGAAAATCTTCGGCTTCCCATCCGGCGCAAGCGACGGGCGTATGACCTGCGTAGCTTCCTCCCACGCTCTGACGTTGGGCACGGCCTTGGATATGGCCGACAATGTCGTTTCCCGACCGGTGTATATCTGTGCGCCGGGGTTCTCGACCTGACCGAGAATATAGTAGTATTTGCTACGGTTGGCCACACGAACATCCACCGGATAGGCACTGCTGAACTTGTATAACTCCGAGAGCTTTTTGGAGATGATATCGGCAACCTGGCGGGGTGTCTTGCCGGCGACCATGACATCGCCGACCGACTCGAGCGATATCTTGCCGTCCGGACGAATCTGCTGCGTCAGCCCCACCGATGACAGGGAACCGCTGCGCTGCATCTCGGGCACCTTCGACGACAGGACGGTGATCACATCCGGCGGCTGGAGAATGTATGTGTCCGCGGTGACGTCGGCCTCGTCGGACCTCAAAAACGCCTTAACGTCTTCCGGATTTGCAGAAAAACAGCCGGACAACACAATGGGAATAACCAATAATACAAAGTGCAACACAGTCGGTTTGTAACGCATCTTTTCTCCTTTTCTAATCTAAGAAGGCTTCTGCAAAATCCAAGGGAATTCCGTGACCGCAGGACACAGAATCTTAAGATTGACTAAACCATCATCATAAGTTATCGGCTCGGATAAGTCAAGGCTTTAACGTCAAGAAGGGTCCGATAAATACCTGCCTCTGTCGGGCGTCAGGTTTGTTGTCGGCCTTTCTGGAGATTTTTTCGGCAACATAAGTTTCTTTGGTGCGATTGTCGAGATACGAAACCTCCTGTTAAAGGCCGATGATGCAGCACATTACGGTAGAAGATAAACTTTAGAAGTTGACGATATTCGCAGTAATTCGTTATACTGCAAACCCTCAAAAGTTGAAGCGCCCGTAGCTCAGCAGGATAGAGCACCGGTTTCCTAAACCGAAGGTCGCAGGTTCGAGTCCTGCCGGGCGTAGTTTAATAACAGGGCTCTCATGCAATAAATTGCCTGCAAAGCCTTTGAGTTTAACGCTTTGGGCCTCCGGCATAGTATGGTGCAATTCCTTTACAATCATGCCGCTTTGTGAGGATGAAGCCCAAAAAACCGGTAGTTATACTCGGCTGGTGAAGCGTCTTATTTCAAAAAAACGGCACACAGATGCGGAACGCTGGATTCGGGAAGGCATTCGAAAAACTGAAAAAGAATTGCCCTGGAAACAAAAAGACTGGCCGCTTGCCAAATCCAATCGAGCCAGGCCGGATAAATTGCGCCGTAATACTTTCCCAATGACAGATGTTCTTATTGGCATCGCCATTCTGGAGAAACAACCCGACCGGGTGCTTTTCTGGTATGATCAATCGCAGAAGAGCAAACGTAGTTGGGTGGGTATTGGCGATGATAAAATCGCTGCGGCAATTCAGGAATATGCCCCTGAACGTTCAATTGCAATCTGGAAAACAATAGCAGGGACTATCATCCCATTTCCTGCTCGATAAAGCTGGTGTCCACCTGGCTTTTCAGGTAGAGGTTGTGTGAGAGGATGTCCAGGCAGGCCGGTATCGTGGTCTTTATCGGTTCGATCCTGAACTCGCCGAGCGCCCGTTTCATGGTGGCGATGGCCTCTTCGCGGTTCTTCTGGTGGACGATGACTTTGGCGACCATCGAGTCGTAATGCGGCGAGACGATGCTGCCCTGGTGCAGATGCGTATCGACGCGAACGCCCATACCGCCGGGCGGAATAAACCTGGTAATCGTTCCGGGACAGGGCGCATAGTTTCGAGCGGGATCCTCGGCGTTGATGCGACACTCCAGGGCGACGCCGGTATGGTGAATATCCTTCTGACGCAGATTGATCGCCTGGCCTGCGGCAATCTTCAACTGCCATTTGATCAGGTCGTGCCCCGTAACCATCTCCGAAACCGGGTGCTCCACCTGGATGCGGGTGTTGACCTCCATGAAATAGTAGTTCTTGTCCTTGTCGAGCAGGAACTCGACCGTGCCGGCGTTGACGTAATCGGCCTCCTTAACAACACGCAGAGCCGCCTTGCACAATTCATCGCGAAGCGACTCGTCTAACACGGGGCAAGGCGACTCCTCGATAAGTTTCTGGTGCCGCCGCTGGATCGTGCAGTCTCTTTCATAAAAGTGCAGAGCATTGCCGGTCTTGTCGGCCATGATCTGCACCTCGACATGCCGCGGCTCGACGATGAATTTTTCGATATAAAGCGAGCCGTTCTTAAACGCGGCTTCGGCTTCGGCGCGAGCGGCGGCAAAAGCGCCGTGCAGACTGATATCGTTATGGGCGACCCGCATCCCTCGACCGCCCCCGCCGGCGGCGGCCTTGATGATGACGGGGTAGCCGATTTGGTTGGCGATCTTGACGGCCTCGTCCTCGTTGGCAATCTCGCCGTCCGAGCCGGGAACAACCGGAACACGCA
>QNBS01000061.1 GCA_003644175.1 Planctomycetota bacterium
CGTCATGTTATTTCCACTTCAATTTTTTCGTGTGCCTCGGACCATTCCATTTTGTCATGCCGGCCCCACGCTCTGGCCGTCGCAGCTTTTACCGCCCGTTCCAGGGCCTGCCGCTGGTCGCCGCCGGCGTCCGCCAGGCCGCCGATAAACCCGGCTAACAGGTAGTCGCCGCAGCCGACGGTGCTGACCGCCGCATCCTGTTCGGCCTTGACAACGCCGCTTAATACTCTGTCGGCGCCGACGGCAAGAGCGCCTTTTCGGCCCCGACTGACCAGCACCGTCCGGACCCTGTCGCAAAGACCTTTTGCCGCAGCGACAATAGCCTCAGTGCTGTCGGCAACGGAATATCCTATAAGCTCAGACAGTTCTTCGACGTTGGGCTTTATAATTTTGATATCGCCCAGATCGACTATCCGCTTAAGCGCAACTCCTGAAGTATCGGCAATTATCCCGGCGCCGCGTTTGCGCAGGTTGTCGATCATGACGATCGCGTCATCGAGCAGTTCGTCCTGCGGCATGGCGCCTGCAAAGACACACACGGATTTTTCGCCGACAAGCCGCGACAGATCGCCGGCGAGCAGTCTTAACGACTGTATCCCGGCAAGGTCGCTCTCGGCCCGCAGATGCATCTCGCGAGCATTGTGCGTATCGACAATCGTGACATTACGGCGCGTCCGCCCCTCAACTTGAGTCATGCAGATATCGATATGCCCCCTCAAATCACCCATCGCCTCGCGCATCTGCTCGTAATCACCCTTGCCCCAGAGCCCCGCTGCGGTGCTTTTTGCGCCCATCCACGCCAAGGCCCGGGATATATTCAGCGCCTTGCCCGCAGGGACGCACCGCTGCGAGGCCATCGGCTTGTGGTCGCCCCACGAAATGCCCTCAACGCGACAGGTGATATCCCAACAGGGACAAATACCGACAGTAACAATCGCTCTCGATCCCACGAGCCTCCGTTATTAGATTGTAGATTGTAACAATCGTTCTTGATCCCATTCCAACATCTTAGTCCTGCTCAACCAGTTCATCCTCATACACCTCCTCTTCTTCTTCGTCTTCGTCATATTCTTCATTTTCATCGTATTCTTCGTCGTCGGCGTCGTCATCGGCGTCGTAGTCTTCGGCCTCATCGACTGTTTCCGCCGCCTCATCGTATTCTTCGTCGCCGGCGGCGAGGTCTTCGCCGCTGGCGGTCGCCTCAATCGCCATCTCCTTCTTCATCTCCTCGTACTCCGCCAACGTCATCGTCACTTCGCGGGCCTGGCTGCCCTTGTATTCGCCAAGGATACCCGAGGCGCCCATCATCTCGATTATCCGCGAAGCACGTGCATAACCGATACCCAACCGACGCTGCAGAAGGGAAACACTTCCTCGCTGCGTTTCCATCACGACCTGAACGGCATCCTCGAAAAATTCGTCCGACGCCATTGTCGACGTGTCGATCCGATTAAGCTGCATCAACTCAGGATGGTACTGTGGCTCTGCGACCTCCTTGAGGAACCTGACCACATTCTTCACTTCCCGGTCGTCCACGAAGGCGCCCTGTGCACGAACAAGATCGCTCGTGCCGGGTCTCAGGAACAGCATATCGCCCTGGCCCAAAAGCGTCTCGCCGCCGTTTTGATCGAGAATAATCCGGCTGTCCATCCGCGAGGCGACCCGAAACGCGATCCGCGACGGCATATTCGACTTGATCAACCCCGTCACCACCGTCGCCTGCGGGCGCTGCGTGGCGACGACAAGATGAATACCGTCCGCACGGCTCTTCTGGGCCAGACGCACAATATACGCCTCGATCTCTTTGGCCGCGGTCATCATCAGGTCCGCCAATTCGTCGATGATAATCACGAGATGCGGCATCATCTTGGGGATCTTGGCTTCTTCTTCGGCGGTCGTCGGATTGAAACGCGCGATGATCTCCTCGGGTCCGAGCTTGTTATACGATGCGATATTCCTGACCTTGGCCTCGGCGAGAAGCTCGTACCGCTCGTCCATCTTGGTCGTGGCCCACTCCAGAATCTGCTCTGCGCGCCTCGTATCCGTCACCGTCGGGCACATCAAATGCGGAATCGACTCGAACGCCGCCATCTCCACCATCTTGGGGTCGATCAGGATCAGCTTGACCTCGTCGGGCCGTTTCGTCAGAAGAATGCTCGTCACGATCGTGTTGATACACACGCTCTTGCCCGAGCCGGTTGTGCCGGCGATGAGCAGGTGAGGCATCGCCGCCAGGTCGGTAACCAGCACCTCGCCCGATGAACTCTTGCCCAAAAACAACGGGATATACATTCGTTCGGGTCTGGAGCCGGCACGCATAATCAGATCCTTGATGCGCACGATCTCACGCTGGGTGTTCGGCACTTCAATACCTATCGTATGCCTGCCGGCAAGCGGCGCGACCACCCGCACGGAACCTGCGCTTAGCGCCCGGGCCATGTCGTTGGCGAGATTGGATATCTGGCTGACCTTGATGCCGGGGGCAAGCTCCAGCTCGTACATCGTTATCGCAGGACCGGGTTCGGCGTTTACAACATGCGCATTTACGCCGAACTCGCCGAGCAACTCCTCGAGCGCCTGTGCCTTTTGCCCCACCATCTTTTCCTGAATCGCCGCAAACCCGTGCTGCGCATCCTTGAGCAGCTCCAGCGACGGCAGCTCGTAATCCTCGTAGCTCTTGGGCACGTAAGGCTTCATCGGCCTCGACCGCGACGCGGCTATCTCGATTTTGGTCTTTTTCTTCTTGTCTTTGGCGGCAGACTTTCGCCTGCTCTTCTTTTCGGGCTCAGGGGCGCCATGCAGCTTTTCCTCCAGCGCATCGGAAACGGCCGGGTGGTCTTCGTGTTCCAGTTCCATGAACCCGCCAACGTCGTGATAGTCAACCCGGCGACCGGGCCTTGCCCTCCTCAATCCACCCCGCGACGTATGCAGCGCCGTCGTCAAACCTTCAACCTGCCGCCTCTGTCCGGCGCTGAGTCGCTTCCAGATCTCGCCCATTTCCCGTGAACGCTCCTTTGCCGCCGACAGGGCCGGAACCGCAAAACCAAATAACCGTCCCGCCCCACGACCAAGGAAGCAAAGCAAAGCAACAACCACCGTATCCGCCAACAAAACCGCACCCACGATCCACGTGCAAATCACCAGGATCACGGTGCCCAGTCTCGCCACATACCCGGACAGAAACGAGCCGGCGGTAATACCTAATATGCCGCCGTTTCCCTCAATAAAACCGCCGGAAGAATAAGGCCAGCCCTCTCCGGTCGGCCACAACAGATACCATGTGCATGAAACCGCCAGAACCAGCAGACACAAACCGAACGAACGAAGCACCGGCTGTGTGATCCTGGCGCCGCCAAGACTCGCCGCCAGCGCCCACCCCACGGAAAACAGCAGGACAAAAACGCCCGGGCCCAGGTAGTACAGCAGGTAGTACGCACAAAAAGCCCCCACCGAACCGCACCAGTTCGCCGGCGGATCATTTGTCGGGAACACCTGGCGGCTGGGCGGATCCCATATACTGAAACTCATGCAACTGCAAAGCAGCATGATACAGCCGGCAAGGGCAAACCCCTTTAACGCAATACTGTACAACTGTTTCTGCTTCAACTCACAAAGCCTTTCCCGCCAAAACTAAATTCGCCCGCACCGCCCGGGCCATGTCCACAGTATTGGCGCACATTATTTTATCGGCATCTACACCCCTATTCCTGTAGTATGCCCCCCATAGGCATCCTCCCCACGGAATTATCAGACCAAAAAGCAAAAGCCCCGCAGTCCATTCCCGACCGCCGGGCTCCTACACCGGTCCTACTAAAAAATTGCGCTATCAGGATGACATCTTCTGGAGGGGTGGCAGCCACTGGAGCGAAGCGCAAGTGGATGGGAGCGCTGGGATTAAACCATCCACCTCGCTCCGTTCGGTGGCTGCCACCCAAGCGCAATATCTTTAGAGGATTGGTATCAGATACCTTCCTGCGTCGCAAGCTCGTTCTGGAGCGGCTGAATGTTGACGCCCGGAACCTCAACAATAACTCCCAGGCGGCCTAACTCGCCGGCAACATCCGGCTGGTAAGGATCCAACTGAAAACTCCGGCGCAGATTCGCTTCGGCCCTGGAACTATCGCGCCTGGCCAGATAATAAAAGCCGATCCGCTTGTAGACATCCGGCGAGTCCGGGGCAATCGCCAGCGCCTCGCTGTGGCATTTCAACGCGTAATCGTCGAAATACTCCTTCTCAAACGCCTCGGCCAACCCCAGCAGCATTTCCGCCGAAAGAGCCGCCCTGTCAATGGCGCCGGCGGCGGCGGCCTTGGCTCCGGCCTCGTCGCCCCTGTCCAGGAACAGCCTTACCAGCGACGCTTCGGCATCCCACAGAACCGGGTCAAAACCCACCGCGATACGGTACTCGTCCTCGGCCTTTCTCCACAGGCCGGAGGCATGATAGATCCGGCCCAGTTCATAATGCGCCTGCGGGCTCTCATACCTGGCGTCGATCCGGCGACGCAGCACCTCTGTTCTCTGCTCGACGCTCATGATACCCGCCGGCGGGACCTGGCTCACCTCAGATTCGCCACAGCCAACGACCAGAAATGTTAGAACAACCGCCGACCCTATCAGCTTTATCTTATACGGCATTTTCGCCTCCTTTCCCGACCCCTGTCGGGCCGCGATTACATTCCATTCCTTCCGCGGACTATTCTGCGCGCACCGCCAACTTTTGCAAGATAAAAATATCCCCCTTGCTCAATTTTTCTGTAAACCGTTCAGCAACCGACGCCGGCCGCCGCATACGCCGATTTTAGATGTCCAGATTCTGCACCTCGAGGGCGTGTTCCCGGATAAAGTTTCTTCGTTTTTCCACATCATCGCCCATCAGAATACTGAACAAACGGTCTGCTTCGCCGGCATCCTCGAGCTTGACCTGTAAGAGCGTCCGCTTTTGGGGGTCCATCGTCGTGCTCCACAATTGATCGGAATTCATCTCGCCCAGGCCCTTGAACCGCTTGATCTCGATGCCCTGTCCGCCGAACTGCCTTATGGCGTTGGATATTCCTCCCAACGAGGCCACCTGGTGAGATTCCTGGCCGCTGCGAACTTCAAACTTCGTCGGCAAAGCCTCACCCGATACCGCACGAGCGGCCCGAAGCAAATAGTCGCGCAGATCAAGGCCATATTCGGCCTGGAGTCGCCCGTTGATCTCATTGAGCCGGACCACTTCATGCAGCTCCTCGGCAACAATACGACCCTTCATGTCGCCAAAACTCTCCTCTTCGATCAACTGATCTTCAAACTCCTTCAGCCGCTTCTCGTAGGCGTCCTTGTGATAGTAAAAATCACTTTCGTCATTTACCCGCACATGATAGGCGGGCAGCCGGCTGCCGTCATAGTAATTCTCGACAAAGGTGCGAAAAACAATCCCGCGTCTCTGGAGCACATTCATGCTGCGCTCCATGTCGTTGAGCATCTTAACAAGCGCTTTGAGCCCGGCGCCGCTGAACTCCACATCGCCCTTTTTTTTCTCGTGAACCACCAGCACCGTCCCCTCGAGCCCGCGCCGCTCCATCCGTTTGCGCATCTGCGACTCATTGAGTATATACTCCGACTTCTTGCCGCCCTTGCTCTTGACCTCATAAAGCGGCGGCTGGGCAATATATATCATGTCGTGCTCGAACAATTCCGGCATTTGCCTGAAGAAGAAAGTCAACAGAAGCGTGCGAATGTGGGCCCCGTCCACGTCGGCGTCGGTCATCAGTACGACCTTGCCGTACCGGCACCCGGCGATGTCAAAATCATCGGCGCCGATGCCCGTCCCCAGCGCGCTGATAATAGTGCGAATCTCCTCGTGGCCCAACATCTTCTCCAGTCTCGCTTTTTCGACGTTGAGTATCTTGCCTTTCAAAGGCAGTATCGCCTGCAACTTGCGATCTCGACCCGCCTTGGCCGAACCGCCCGCCGAATCGCCCTCGACGATGAATATCTCCGTGGAAACCGTATCCTTGCTCGAACAGTCCCACAGCTTGCCCGGCAGATTCGCCCCGCTCAGCGCGCCCTTTCGACGGGTAAGTTCACGGGCCTTTCGCGCCGCCTCACGCGCCGCGGCCGCCTGAATCGCCTTGTTGAGAATTCGCCTGGAAACAGCCGGGTTCTCCTCGAGATAAATCGCCAACTGTTCGTTCACCATCGTCTCGACATAACTGCCCACCTCCGGGTTGGACAACCGCACTTTGGTCTGCGCTTCAAAATGGGGTTCTGCAACCTTGACCGATATCACGGCAGTAAGCCCCTCTCGCAGGTCCTCACCCGTTGTGGCCATGCCGCTTTTCAGCATGTTCTTGCTGCGGGCGTATGCATTCATTGTGCGCGTAAGGGCCGTTTTGAACCCCGACAGGTGTGTGCCGCCGTCGATGTTGCGAATGTTGTTTGCAAAGGCTAATATATTTTCCGTATAGCTGTCGTTGTACTGTATCGCTATCTCACAGGCTAACCCGCCGACGTCGCCGGCCCTGGAAAAACATATCACCTCCGACAGCGCCGTCTTGCCCTCGTTGAGGTATTCGACAAACGCCTTCAGCCCGTTTTCGTAATGGAATGTTTCCTTCTTCTTGAGGCGGTCGTCCTGGAAGGTGATATTCACGCCCGCATTCAAATACGCCATCTCCCGGATCCGCTTGACAAGCGTGTCGTGATTGAATTCAATTTGCTCGAACACCTCTTCGTCGGGCAGAAAGGTTATCTTTGTTCCCTGCTTGGTCGTTTCGGCGATTTCGCGCACGGGTCCTTTCGCTTCACCTCGTCGGCACTCAAAATGATAATGCTTGCCGTCGCGATAGACATCCGCCTCGAGCCACTCGCTCAGGGCGTTTACAACGCTGACGCCCACGCCGTGGAGACCGCCGGAAACCTTGTACGCCTTGTCGTCGAACTTGCCGCCGGCATGAAGCGTCGTAAGCACGACTTCAAGGGCGCTCTTGCCCGCCTCGGCGTGCATCCCGACCGGTATGCCCACGCCGTTATCCTCGATAGAACAGCTTCCGTCCGGATGAATATGCACGGTAATCTGATCGCAGCGCCCCGCCAGCGCCTCGTCGATGGAATTATCCAGCACCTCGTAAACCAGATGATGCAGCCCGCCCTCCTGCCGGTTTCCGATATACATATCCGGCCGCTTGCGCACCGCCTCCAGCCCCTCTAATATCTTGATGTTGCTTGCGTTGTATGTATGATCTGTCATATCAATTCTTCCACCGTTACGGCCGGCTGCTTCCTGGGGCGTAATACAATCCGCCTGACGCCCGCCGACCTGCAAAGCCTCTGTAGTTGGCCGGAAAGTTCCGAACTGAGCAGTTGAAATTCGTGCATGTACGGACCCGGATCGACCTCAACCCGCACAACCCCGCCGCTTATGCCTGCAATCCGACTGTGCTCGTATAGTTCCTCGGGCAACAATTTGCGCCACACATCGACCACCGAGGCGTTCTTTCTAAGTTGCCCGATCCTCCCTTTTATATACGTATCCACAACGTCGGCGAGCAGTGGCGTTGCCCGCCCCGCCCTCTGTCTCCGCCTGCAGATTCGCTGCAAAAACATGTCCTCGTCCGTACGCTCCGTCGCCATCTCTCCTCAGCCTCCGGTTGCTTTGATTCTGTCGGACTTTTCGTTCCGGTGCTACAGATTGACCGGCATCACAATGTAAACAAAATTACTCCCGCTCTTGATCAGCCCCGGCCTGTCCGCGTCGCCCAGGTGAAGCTCGAAATTATCGGCCTTTATCGCCCGCAAAACATCTATCAGAAATTGCGGATTAAAACCTATCTCCATCGGCGCATCGCTGTATTCGACCGCCATGTCCACCTGTGCGTCGCCCGTTTCCGGCGCGCGGCTGGAAAAGACCAACTCGCCGGCGCTCAATGACAGCTTGACTCCTTTGCTGTCTTCGGTCGCCAGCAGCGCCGCCCGGCGAACCGCGCTCAAGGCGGCGTCGGTATTCAGGACCAGCTTCTTTGTATAGTCGGTTGGAATAATGTCCTCGTACTTCGGGAAGTTGCCCTCGACAAGATTCGAGCTTATCACCACGTCGGCACACATCAGCGCGACCTGGTTGTCCACAAAACGAACGCCGACCGTTGCATCGACGTCGCCGCCCACGCGGTCAAGCAGCGACATCATCTTCGCCGGCACAATAACGCGACCTTCCGGCAGTTTGCCCCTGGCGGACGACCCCAGATTAACGAGACTCTTAGCCAGGCGACGACCGTCCGTCGCCACGAGCGTCAACTTCTTGCCGTCCACTTCCCACAGTACGCCATTCAAAGCATAGCGGGTGCTCTCTCTGGCGGCGGCGAAGACACATTGCTCAATGCCCTCCTGGAGTTTGGCGAGGCTCATCTCAAAATCAGCCTCCGCCTCGAACCCGGCGACGGCGGGAAACTGCCCGGCTTCGTGGCCGTAAATAGTGAAATGGCTGTCGGCGCCTCTGATATGAACAGCCGCCTCGGAAGCCTCGAACGCCACAATCTCATCTATGGCCTCACGAACAATGGAACCCACCTTGTCGGCAGGCACTACAGCTACGCCGGGTTGCTCGATCTCGACCTGGCTGACTCTGCATGTAATACCCACCTCAAGATCCGTGGCGCACAGCTTGACGACATCGTCCTGGGCTGTGAAGCATATACACTGCAGGATCGGCTTGGGGGTGCGGCTGGGCACAATACTGGTAACCAGGGCCAAAGCCTCCTGCAGCGCCGCAGTGTTAAATTTTACTTTCATAACTTCCTCTGTCTAAAATCATTCCCTGGAATATCCGCAGTTCGCCACCGGGCGCGGCGGAACTGTAACCCACTACTGTAACCGAGAAAGGCCGTCCTGCAAAGTGTTTTTGCACGTTTGAGACAACTTTTTTCCCAACAAAAAAACCGGCTGTCCCCCCGCGTCTATTTCCTCCCGGCAAACAACAGATGCTCCTCTTGATAGTACTACTAAGTTATATATATAAACCTGTATTATTATTAGTCGTATGGTCCGGGCTTTTGTTAAAACTACCAAGCCACCTCTCCGTAACCCACTACCTCGTAACAGGTTACGTCCACAATCCCTCCCCTCCTGCCCGTTGACAACCTGTGGCGTTTCCTGTGGGCCGCCGGCTCGTTTTGTTACAACTGTCCCGCCGCTCTCGAAACCGGCTTTTCCCCCGGCGGTTGTCTCACAATTATAACAACCGACCTTACACCTTATCCACCCCCTGTCTCACAGGCGAATCTCGTAGGCTCGGTACAGTAAGTCAAGTTCAGCTTCCCCGACCTTGAGCCGTTCCTGCAGGCTTGCCAGTAATTCCGGGTTGTGATAGTACTTTTCATCACCGAACTCTTCCTGCAATCCGGCGATCTTCTCCTCCAACGACATAATCATCTCTTCTATCTGCTCGGTCGTGTATTTATTGAACCGTTTCAATTCCGCCCCAACCGCACTCGTCGGTTTCTTTGCGGCCTTGCCCGCTGCCGGCCGTGAATATCTGGTTTTTTCTAACTGCTTGTCGGCGGTACGTTTACGTACTTTTTCGGCATACAGCGAATACAC
>QNBS01000062.1 GCA_003644175.1 Planctomycetota bacterium
CTCAAAACGTTTTCAATCGCGGTCGATGCCGAAAAAATCGAGCCACTGATCGGTCTCGCCCTCTGTAATGCCCCGTCGCTTGGCCTTGGGCTCGTGGACGGCTTTTTGCTGTGTCTCGAGCCGGCTGACCAGGCCGTGCCAGAAAACATCCGCTCTTACCGAAGTGGCCTTTCTCGCTTCTGCTGCGGCCCGAATCTCCCTGTCTGTGCTTACGACCGTGAGGCTCTTTGGCGCCGAGCTGTCTTCGATCTTCTGCATGATGACTTCGTCTGCGTCGCGGTCTGCGCCGGAAAAATACACCTCCAGATTGGCAAGTCCGCCCAACTGTTCAAAGTCGTGCTTGTCGGGCGGTCCGGTTCCGTCGAAAACAATATGGCCGCGATCCCTTACGCTGGTCAGATAATCCGACAGTATCCTGCAAAGTCCGACTTCGGCCAGGTTCTCGAAATGTCCCTCTTTCTGCACGAACCGCAACAGGTTGTATCCGTCAACGATTAAGGGCATCTCATACCAATCACACTAAAAAAATGCGCGTCGTGCGCGGATAAGTCACTTACAACACTAACTATTTTCTGTTGCGGAAACAACATTTGTCATTCCCGCGAAGGCGGGAATCCAGGCTGTTCGTACTGGATCCCCGCTTTCGCGGGGATGACATTGGACGTTTTTTCTTTCCGCAACAGGAACTAATCTAAAGCCCTGCTCGCGGAAATCCCGGCGCGCCGGGACCCTGAAAGGTATTATCGATCCGCCGAAAATCTCAGTTCGCCGGCGACGAAGGTCTTTTCGACCCTTCCTTTTACACGGCGGCCATGATAAGGACAGTTTCTGCTTTTCGAGACGAATTTGTCGGCGTCGATGACATATTCGGCGTCGGGGTCGATAATGGTGATATCGGCGCGGTCGCCTTCGGCTAATGTCCCCTTCTTGACGCCGATGACGGCCGCTGGGCGATACGTCATCAGGGCCAGCAGTCCGGGCCAGTCCAACACGCCCGGGGCAATAAGGGCCTCGACATAAAGCCCAAGCGCACATTCCAGACTTGCAATACCGAACGGCGCGGCAAGAAATTCCAGTTCTTTTTCGCTTTGCAGGTGGGGGGCGTGGTCGGTGGCGAGCGCATCGACGAGCCCTTCCTTGACGGCTTGCCTGAGGGCCTGGGTATCGGCCTGGGTCCGCAGGGGCGGATTGACCTTGTAGTTGGTGTCATATTCGGCGATAGCATCGTCGGTCAGCAGAAGGTGATGGGGGGTCGCCTCGCAGGTAACCGGCAGTCCCATCTCTTTGGCTTCTCTGATGATCTTGACGGAGCCGGCCGTGGAGATATGCTGGGCATGGTAGCGCACATGCGTCTTTTTGACAAGCTGTACGTCGCGCCAGAGCATCATTTCCTCGGCAAGCGGATCGATTCCGGGCAGGCCGAGAACCGTTGAATTGTAGCCGGAGTTCATCACGCCCGAGCGGCCGAGGGAGTCGTCCTGGGCATGTTGAGCGACGACACAATCCAGCATGGCGGCGTACTTGAGTGCGCACAGCATGACCGCAGCGTTTTGAACGCCGGCGCCGTCGTCGGTGAATCCGATAGCGCCGGCTTCGGCCATCAGGCCCATTTCGGCCAATTCCACACCTTGGCGGTTCTTCGTGATCGCGCCCATGACATAGATGAAGGTCTTGCGGGCCTGCCGTCCCATCCTGTGGATGAACTCGACGCCGGTGGCTTCATCGATGGGCGGGTTGGTATTCGGCATGCAGACAACGGAGGTGAAACCGCCCGCCACCGCCGCCGCCGAACCGCTTGCGATGGTCTCTTCTTCTTCGTCGCCCGGCTCGCGGAAGTGCACGTGCAGGTCGATCAGGCCCGGCGCGACGATCCTGCCCCGTGCGTCGATGACGCGATCGCACTCGACATCGACCGCTCCGACTTTGGCGACCTTCTCACCGACGATAAGCAAGTCCGTCTTACGATCGACCTTGTTGGCCGGGTCAATCAGACGACCATTTCGGATTAATATTTTTTCAGCCATATTCAAATAACTCAAATCTCAGATTTCAAATCTCAAATCTCAGATCTCAAGTCCCCAAGTATGCCTTTCAACTCACTTTTAATTTTTAAGTTTTGGTTTTGCACTTTTCGCTTTGCGTTTTACGCTTTTTTCTTTGCTTGTTCGGCTGCGCCTTGGTTTACGAGGAACAGCACCGCCATTCTGACGGCCAGGCCGTTTGCGACCTGTCGCAGGATTACGCTGTTGGGGCCGTCGGCGACCTGGGACTCTATCTCCAGGCCGCGATTGATCGGGCCGGGGTGCATCACCGTCAAGTCGCACTTGGCGCGCTTCATACGGTCGACGGTTAGCCCGAAGAAATGCGAATACTCCCTGACCGACGGGAACGGATTGCTTCCCAATCGCTCGAACTGGATTCGCAGCATGTTGATAACATCGAGTTCTTCGAGGACTGCGTCGAGACTGTACGATACTCTCACGGGAAGCCGGCTCACCTGGGCCGGCATCAGTGTCGGCGGGCCGACGAGTATGACTTCGGCGCCGAGTTTGGTCATTGCCCAGATATTGCTTCTGGCGACTCGCGAATGAGCGATGTCGCCGACTATTCCTATCTTGAGCCCCTCAAGCGTTTGCCTGGCCTGGCGTATTGTGTACACGTCAAGCAGCGCCTGGGTGGGGTGCTCGTCGAAGCCGTCGCCGGCGTTGATAACACAGGCGTCGATATGCCGACTCAGAAGTTTGGCGGCGCCGCCGGCATTGTGGCGAATGACGACGATATCAATACCCATAGCCTCGAGGTTTCTTGCGGTATCGATGAGCGTTTCGCCTTTGCTGACGGAGCTGGATTTTTTTGTAAACTCGACGACATCGGCGCTGAGACGGTTGGCGGCTAATGTGAAGCTGTTTCTCGTCCGCGTGCTGTCCTCGAAGAACAGGTTGACGACGACCTTGCCCCGAAGCGTAGGCGCTTTCTTAATTGATCGTGTGCTGATCTGCTCGAAACCTCCGGCCGTGTCAAGAATGAATTCGATCTCCTGCCGGCTCAGATCCTTCAGGCCCAGCAGGTGTTTGCGGTTCCACCTGAATTTTTCCTGATTTTGTTTTCTCACGTATGTCTACTCGACAATGACCTGGTCAATTCCGTCCGTTTCGGTCAATCTCACTTCAACGGTCTGTTCGCCCGGGATGTCCACGGTGCAGCCGGCGAAGTCGGCCTGGATGGGCAACTCGTGATAACCCCTGTCCACAAGAACCGCCAGCCTGATTGCCTTGGGCCTGCCCAAATCGATTAGCGCATCCAGCGCAGCCCTTGCCGACCTGCCCGTATAAAGCACATCATCGGCAAGAATAATGATTTTTTCATTAATATCAAAGCCGATTTCCGTACTCCTGACGGTCGGCTGGGTGTTTCCCCTTGGTTCGTTGATGTCGTCGCGGTACAGGGTAATATCCAGCGTTCCGCAGGGGACCGTCACGCCGAGCCTGGCCGACAGGCTGCGAGCGAGGCGCTGGGCGAGAATCTCTCCTCTGCTGCGTATCCCGATGACGGCGATGTCCGTGCCGTCCGGGACAGCGGCGGCAATGCGCCCGGTCAAATCGACCAGCGATGTCGCTATTTGCTTTTCGTCCATGACCACTTTCATTTGCACACAGACCCCAACCCTTAGAAAAATGCGTTTCCTGCCGCTGATTTTGCTTATTTCGCGGATTCTCCTGTCCGACAAATCAATACTGGCGCCGAGTATACCAGTCCCGGATGGTGAATGCAAGAAGCTAATACCATTTTTAGCGTATCGAATGGGCTGCTTTCAGGCCCCCGCCCCCTCGATACGCCGATTGAGATTTGGCGTTTTTTTGTTGCGTTCTATCGGCGATGTATGGTATAATTAATTTGTGTCTAAAACCACTTTCACGGACGGAAGGGAGTATTTTCAGGTTATTATCGGGGCATAATTTGTCGTCTCACAGGGTGATCGGATATTTGAATATCGTTGCAGCGGCTGTTTTGCCGGCAATCGCTGCGTTGCCTGCCGGCAGGGTGCAGGCCCAGGAGTACGCCGAGAGCCTGCTTCAGCCGGCGGCGCTCGATTACGCGGGCACGTTTAGTCTGCGCCACATCGAGCCGACCCTGACCGGCGAGGGCGTAACCATTGCAGCGGTTTGCCGATCGGCGACCTATGTTGCGGGCTGGCCCCAGGATGATTACCGCCTTAATGTCGAGCACAATTGTCTCGGAGAGGGAGATATTAATTTTACCGACGGATTGGCGGTCGCAGGCGGCATATCGTTCCACTCGACAGCCATAGGCGGCATACTCGTCGGCAACGACCCCGATGGATGGCATCCGGAAATTGGAAACTTCTACTATGAGGGCGCCGCACCGCAGGCTAAGGCGGACGTCTATGAATTCTGGCGTTTTGTCGGTAGTCATATTCTTGAGGCAAAACCTTTTGAAGCCGATATTCTGACGATGAGCGCCGGCGTCGTATTCGAGGATTGGTGGACGCGCGGTCTTGAACACCTCGCCGAGAAGAACGGCCTGATCGTTTTTGCCGGCGCCGGCAACGGCAGCAATGTCAGCGACCCTGTCCTGTACCCGGCTGCCGGCGCCAATGTGATCGGCGTCGGCGTGGTGGCTTCGCTTCAGAGCGACCTGCTCGTCGATACGCTGGAGCGGTTCACCCTGCCCTCTGCCGAGCAGTCGAGCGCAGGCCCCACCGCCGATCAGCGATGCAAGCCCGATATCGTGGCGCCTGGAAACTGCCTCGTGCCTTCGGCCGACAGCACAACAGGCTACGAAGTCAGCGGAGACTGGACGAGCTTCGCCACACCCGTCGTCGCGGGCACGACCGCGCTGCTTGTGCAAAAGGCCGAATCCGATCCGCTGCTGACCGCGGCGGTTTCGCCGCAGGGCGGCAACTGCGTTATCAAGGCGATCCTGATGAATTCGGCCGCTAAACTGCCGTACTGGCACAAGGGCAAACCAGGCAAAGACGACGACCACGAGGCCGTGCTGGATTACCTGCAGGGCGCCGGCATGCTCGATGCGCCGGCTGCCTACGACCAGCTTGCCGCCGGCCGCCAGGAGCCGGGCAATATCCGTTTGGCAGGCTGGGACAATAACACGATCGACAAGGAGCCCGGGCGCGAACATGTCTATGTTGTCGATATTGCAAGCCCGCAGGACCAACTCCTTACCGCAACGCTCGTCTGGAACAGGCATTTCGCGGATGAATACCCCTTCGACGCGATAGCCGAAGCCGACAGCGATCTGACGCTGGAAGTCTGGGCGGTTGACCCGGACGAGGCGCAGAAAGATTATCTGCTGGATTACAGCGACAGCGCCGGCGACAATGTTGAGCACATTCACTGCCCGCTGGATGCGCAATTCTACCGCTACGAGATTGTGGTAACATTTTCGGATGTCTCCGGCGACACTGTAAAATATCCCTCCGAGCGTTACGCCCTTGCCTGGAGGACCGGCCCCGACGAAACCGCCGAAGACATCCTCTGGTACGATCTGGACCTCGACGGCGACATCGACAGGGACGACGTAATCGCCTGCTTTAACAAGATCGTCCAGTCCGAGCCCCCCGCCGGCGGTCATGCCCCCGGCGACATAAACATGGACGGAAAAATTGATATCGACGACCTCAAAATCCTGATGGCCCACCTGCCACAGCAGGATATACGCTAAATGGTATACCACAAGGGCATACTCGAAAACAAAGACCGCCTGGGCGAATGGGCACAAAAAGCCTTAAAAATCGCCACAGCCGCGAAAGATCGGTAGAAGTGCTATTTGGTCCATTGCAGGGCAGGTTTTTTTCCCGAGTGCGCACATTCGGTCAGGTACAGATTGATCAGGTTCTGGTAACCAATTCCCGTCTGTTTGGCCTGAGCTTTGAAGTACTCGATCACATCGACACCCAGCCGGATGGTGATCTGTTTCTTCAGAGCCTTGGCGTGAGGGTTGGCTCGGCCCTTCATCTTTGCAAAATCATATTCTTTTCTCATTTTAATCGCGGCGTTGTTTGTGGAACTCATCAGACGGCGGTGCGTCTTTTTTTTGGTGGGTGGTCTTGTCTTTTGTTGTTTTCTCGGAATTGCCTTGGGGTCATTCCGACTGTTTCCTTGAAGATTCTTGTGAAGTAGCTCTGGTTGTTGTATCCGACCTCGAAGCAGATTATCGAGCAGCTTTTTTCGGTGGCAAGCAGCAGTCGCCTGGCGTGGTCGATGCGTACGCTCGTGAGGTAGTCGATGATGGTGATTCCCATCTGCTCCTTGAAGATGTGTGCAAGTCGCGAGACGCTGAGGAAGGCGGCCTTTGCGATGTCGGCGAGCGTCAGCGGCCGGTCGTAGTGGATGTCGATGAAGTCGATGGCGGGTCTGATCTGGGTCATCTTGACGGCGTCCTGCGAGGAGTAGACGCTTTCGATAAAGTCGTTGAGGGCGCTGCTGATCCAGGCGCAGATGTCCTGCTGATTGTCAACGTTGATGACTTTGTTGATGTAGTCGACGTTTTTGGCGAGCATGAGCTGGATATCGACGCCGCCCTCGACGGCGGCGCGGCTGAGGATGCTGAGCAGTTCGACGAGGCGGGCTTTGAGGATGTTGATATCGCCGGGGTTCTGGAACATGATTGTTCCGAGGATGGAATTGAGTATTTCCTTTGCCCCTGTCCTGTCGCCGATTTTGACCTTTCCGATGAGTTGGCGTTCGGCTTCGTAGGGATATCTCGCCTCAGTGAGGTCGTTTTTTTTGCGTTGCTGGATGTACTCGCCGATTTCTGCCTGCTGGCGAGTCCTTCTGCGCCGCCATGTGACGATTCGCGGGTCAAGGTCGGCAGTTTCGTAGAGGAGGACAAAAAGGAACTCGGCGGCCTTGTGAATCTCCCGGCCGGTGACGACAGGCAGGGCGCGTGCGGTGTCGAGGAGATTGTGTGAGCCGATGCGCAGTCCGGCGAGGCGTTTGCGGATATCGGCGACGATTTCGTCGGTGAGGTCCTGCCAGAGGCATTTGCCGAAGAAGAGGCCGCCGGCGGCAATGTCTTTGTCCATGATCGGGATGCAGACGTTGACGATGCCGGCGTGGCAAAAGGAGATATAGGGCTGGCCCGTCTCGAATGCGAGGTTGAGGCTTCGGATACGGTCCTGGCGGCACCGTTTTGAGCCGGGAACGGAGGTTTGTATGAGGTGGCAGAACTCCGGACGGCAATCCGGTGAGCACATTTTGCGGATTCTTGTTCCGTCGGGGCGGACCAGTTCCAGGCCCATGCCGAAATGCCGCCGAAACCCGCGCTCGATTCGCGCAAATTGCTCGCCCGTGACGATATCCGTCAACTCGATAGAAGGTGCCATTTTTTTGCCCAATTTAACTAATAACGCTGTTTTTCGCCGGGAAACGCCAATTTCCAGCAAGATAGTATTATACTATTTCGCCGCATGAAATGCAATAGTACCGACAAAAAAACTTCACGGGCATTATGGATGGCGAAGTGCTGAATGCAACTGTGCTGCACGGATACCATCTGTATTGGCCGGATCTGGACGTGGACCTGGAAATAGACTCGCTGGAGAATCCGCAGAAGTACCCTTTGATATTTGAGTAAAAAGCACTAAGAGCCCCAAGGGATACAGTCACCCTTCTTCACACATCTCAATCTTAGCAAGGGTGTTCTCTATCAAATCTTTCCAGGCAGATTTTTCAGCCAAGTACTCACTAATCTGCATATATTTCCCATTTTTGCGGACGCACCAAAACCATGGTTTGTAACTGCTGTCGAATTCTCCTGCAACAATGATGGCAAGCTGCTTAAGGTAATCGACACCTATTTCTCTGTTTCCAATTTGATCGGTCTTTTCCACTATTCCATAGAACCAGACCTGCCCGTCTTCCTGAATAGAAGCAAAATTGTAAGGACCGTTTGCCGACTTGATGTTCAATGAAAGTCGATTACCCCTGCCAACCTTGGTAATTACCGGTACTGATTCAGAAAGCTCATCAAGGAATGTTTTTAGCCCTTCGGATATATCAGAGCCGCAGGACCGGGCAAGCCTTTCATAAAAGTCTTTCTCTGACAGTGTTTTGCTCTTGGCGTGTGGTTCAACAGTTGGAAGTTCAACATCGGCGGTAGAATCGACAATTCTGAAGACGGTGCGTTCGATCTCTTTGGTTTTGACAGGGACTCGCGGGGTGATAACCAATTGATCTGAGTGAATATTCCGATACACAGGCAGCTCAATAAGGGACAAAGTGAAATTCAGGTTTCCATTGCTTTGTACATACTTGACGAGGTCTTCCATATTCTCACGTATACCGTCGCCAATGATCAGCAGTAGAAACCGGCCTTTCTTCAGGTTGCGCTGGACACTGTCAATGAACTCACTTTCCTCAAGGTCGGGATAGTAACCTTTCATGGTTGCGTAAAGGGATACGTCGCCCGTTTTTCGTGCCCTCAGGCATTCGGACTGAAACTTATCGTAGTCCCATCGGGCAATGTCTTTAGCATAATCGAGTATTTGACCGACTGCCTTCCTTCGTGCCTCAGGATTTCTCCAGAGTTTACATTCTGCGATTGTAATAAGACCTCTTTGATTGATATAGAGCAGGTCGCAGGGACCGGAGTCTGTGGAAAGTTCCATGCAAATTGGAATTGCGCCTTCACAGGCCGGCTCGATCTCTGCTATCGGGAGGATCGCGGGCTTGTCATAGCATATCTGCTGAATCCATGCTTCGTTGTATACCTTATCGTGGCGAGAAATACGTTCAAGAGCATAGCACGTATTATCGCTATTAACAATTACCGGCGTAACGTATTGCTTCATTATTCCTCCGTAGTAAACAAAGCCATGTCTTTTTCATAAAGAGCATTATATACAGCAAAGGGCTGTTGGCAAGTGGAATTGCCGTGCAGTTTCCAAGGCGTTTCGGGGATTTTCCATCCCTTTCGGCTGCGCCGAAAAGGCTGCCATCCGTCGAAATAGGTAACGGTCCCCTGTTTTTGGCAAGCAGCGATTGATAATGATTATCATTATCAATACGAAATAGGGGACGGTGGTGGTCACTACAATGTCGACGGTTGTCTTTTCGAAGTTTCGGAGTTTTATTTCGCCCTGGAGTGTTACGAGGACGAGGAAGTGCCTGAGCTTGTCGTTGGTGTTCCAGCGGATAAGACCTCCGCCCGGCCCAAACGCGGCAGAGCAAAAAAGAAACGCTGACTTGTGGCGACAAGGGCAGGTTGTTTGCTTTCCGGGTCTATGTTGATTATTTATCTTGTATAGGTGATAGTCCCGCGACCCAGGCGGTTCCTCTTCGGAAGAGTTGGGCGCATCCGGGGTTGGTGAATGCCTTTATGTCGTGGCCTAACGGGCTGTGGAAGACTCTTCCTTTGCCGTATTTGAAGACGAAGGCCATTGGGTAGTCTTTGCCGTCTACTTTTGATTTTGATTTTGCCAGCAGTTTGATTTTTCTGTCGCCCGCCAGGCAGGTGTAGAG
>QNBS01000063.1 GCA_003644175.1 Planctomycetota bacterium
CCGGGATTCCCGTCCACCGGGCGACAACCTGGGCGATATGCTCGGCGGCAACCTCGTTATGAATAAGTTTCCCGCCGTTGGCCTTGACAAGCGCCTCCTCGGCGGCGGCAAGTTCCTTCCTGTACTCGGCAATCGTTCCGTATTTGATCCGGGCCGCCGTCTCAAGATCGCCGGCGCGCTGTGCCTCCTCGAACTCCGTCGTCGCATCGGTGATCTTTTCTTTCAGAGCCTTGACCTTGTCGATATCTCCCTTGTCCGCCTCCCATCGGGCGGTGAGCGTGTCGTTTTGCTCCTGCAACTCCGCCAGTTCCTTCTCGGCCTTGGCCAGCCGTTTGGCGCTTGCCGAATCGGACTCTTTTCTAAGCGCCTCCCGCTCGATCTGAAGCTGCATTATTTTCCTGCGAATATCGTCAAGCTCGGCCGGCAGCGAATCGTTCTCGATACGCAGGCAAGACGCCGCTTCATCGATCAAATCAATCGCCTTGTCCGGCAGCCAGCGGTCGGAGATATACCGATTCGACAGCGTCGCCGCCGCCACCAGCGCCGAATCCGTAATCCGCACCCCGTGGTGCGTGTCGTAACGATCTTTCAGGCCGCGAAGAATCGCTATCGTTTCTTCCACCGTCGGCGGATCAACCAACATCGGCGCAAAGCGCCTCTCCAGGGCGGCGTCGGTTTCGATATACTTGCGATATTCGTCGATTGTCGTGGCGCCGATACACCTGAGTTCGCCTCGCGCAAGCGAGGGCTTGAGCAGGTTGCCGGCGTCAACGGCGCCTTCGGCCTTGCCCGCTCCGACAATCGTATGCATCTCGTCGATGAACAGGATAACCTCGCCGTCCGAGGATATCACTTCCTTGAGAACGGCCTTGAACCGGTCCTCGAATTCGCCCCGGTACTTGGTGCCGGCAATCAGCGCGCCCATATCCAGGGCGACAACGCGCTTGTTCTTCAGGCCGATGGGTACGTCGCCGGCAACGATCCGCTGGGCCAGACCTTCCACAATCGCGGTCTTGCCCACACCCGGCTCCCCGATCAGCACCGGGTTGTTCTTCGTCCGACGGTTCAGCACCTGCATACATCTGCGAATCTCGTCATCCCGACCGATCACCGGATCGAGCCTGCCCTTGCGAGCCATCTCCAACAGATCGATGCCGTATCGCTCCAGCGCCTTGTACTTGCTCTCCGGATTGTCGTCGGTTATCTTTTCGCCGCCGCGTATCTGCTTCAACGCCGCTTCAATCTGCTCGCCCGTTATCGAATTGACACTCAGTATTTCTTTGGCGTCGCTGGCAACCTCGGCAAGCGAAATAAACAAATGCTCAACGCTCAGGTATTCGTCCCCCATCTTGTCGGCGCGATTCTGAGCATCCAATACGACCTGTCCGAAGGCGGGGTCGGGCATTATCATCTGCCCGCCGGCCGTGCCCTTGGCAAGCCGGTCGACCTCACTATCGGTCATCTCGCTGATTCGCTGGACATTCGACCCGATCTTCTTGAGGATCAGCACAACCATACCCTCGGCGTCGTCCACCAGCACCTTCAACAGGTGCAGTGGTGACAGAACCGTATTGGACTTCGACATCGCCAACTGCTGTGCCGAAGCAAACGCCTCCTGCGCCTTCATTGTAAATTTGTCGAACTTCATTCGGCCACGTTCCTTTCCGCATCGTCAGATAATAAGCCGCCAATATTTATACGAGCAAACCGCGTGCCCAAACACACCCAAACGCATAAAAGCCCTCAAAATAATGACTTACGGCAGCAGACCTAAAGATCAAACATGCCATTTTGACAGATGGACCGGGTTTTCGTCGCGCATGAGCAGCCAACTTGAAATCCTGGGGCGGATATCGGCATCCCGCACATTTACGGGCTGCCGGGAATATTCGTGGGGAATACAGGTGAAAAGAAAATCAGCCGTTATCCAGGACGATTCGAAAACCGACGCTGAAGTTGCGATGCGACCGAGCGTCATAGAAGCGGCCGGCTACCCGGCAGCGATACTCGTCGTCGAACCAGATTCCGCCGCGGAAAACGCGATGGGTGCCGTCGGATGGTCCGGTCGGATTATCCATCGGACTGCTGTCGTAGTAGTCGTCGGCGTACCAGTCATTGCACCATTCGCTGACGTTGCCCGCCATATCGAACAGGCCGTAGCCGTTAGCGCCGCCGGTCGTCTGATAGGTCGTCCGGCTGTCGGGCCAGTTGTAGTCCGCCTTGTGCTGAAGCAGGCCGTCGTAAAATCCCACAGGGGTGGTAAATGGATGCGGCCCGGTCTCGTAAGGGTCGCCTGATGCGTAATAGTTGACCTGCGAGCCGACTATCGAATCGCCCCACGGGTAGCGTCGACTTCCCAGCCCGCCCCGGGCGGCATATTCCCATTCGGCCTCGGTGGGCAAGCGATAGCCGTTGGCGTCGAAGTTGCACGTCCAGGTCGCCGGATCGTAGCATTCGGCAAGGCCGTCGGTGCGGCTCTTGTAGTTGCAGTAGGCCGCCGCGCCGAACCAGCTGACCATGACCACAGGATGAGACTCCTTGCCGACAGCGACCGCGAACGCCTGCCCGTCGAAGCTGATCCGGCTGTAACCGCTGCCAGGACCAAGCGTCAGATACGGCTCATTTTCACCTGCGGGGTACACCACCCCGTCCAGGACCTCAATCTGCACAGCAGCCAGGGAGGCGTTTAGAAACTCGCAGTACTGCTCGTTTGTCACCTCGAACCTGCCGATAAAGAACAAATCCAACTGCACAATATGAACGGGCAGTTCGTCCGGCTCGCCCTCATCAAGAGAATCCCCCATCAAAAACGTCCCGCCGCCGACGGACACCATACCTTCCGGAGGCGTCGTCCCCGTCAGCCATTGATCAGCCACGGCCGCAAGGTCGGCAAAATCGACAAAACAGTCCCCCGTAACGTCGGCCGACGGACACTCGGCATGTCCGGATGCACCGAGCATAAGCATCAGAACTACGCACACAAGAATTGACCTCTTCACGACGCCGGCCCTTCCAGAAAGTGGGTTTCGCCTCCGATTATCGAATCAATTGTACCCTTTTCCTTCTGTCAATCAAGCAAAGATAGAAAATAATGCCGAATACCACAAATCGGGCATAAACCTGACAGTGCAGGGGGATTTTTGGCATGTCCCGGGCAGGCGGGCGGGTGCACAGAAAATGCCTCGCCGTCATCGTCTGGCAACAGTGCAGATTGTCAATGGGCCGGGCTGGATTCGAACCAGCGTAAGCTTTCGCTAATGGGTTTACAGCCCATCCCCTTTAGCCACTCGGGCACCGACCCTAAATAGGATGCGTTAGTCTACCGGTTTTTCGACGGATTTCAACAAAAAAACAAGCATTTTTCAACAAAATCGCCGCCCCGTCGCCACAAAGGCGCTGTTGACCGCACACCAATACCAAGGTAAAATAAGAAAAAACGCCAAAATATTGCACATTTCGACAAGCGGCACAGAATGGAGGACATTGAGATGCCAAAACAGGACAGAAACACCCGGATTAATCGCAGGCGGTTTATTGCCTCTTCGGCGGGCGTGGCAGCGGGACTGACAATCATCAAACCCTCGGCGGCAGGGGACGGCTCATTGCCAGCATGATAGCAAACCGCGCAAAAGAAGCCAACCACCAAAACGACACCCTCCAAAGAAGCGTAGACAGCACATTAGCCACAATCTTAGGCCGAGAAGCAGCAATAAGAAACGGCCTGCTCACCTGGGACGAAATGATAAAACAAAACAAAAAAACTCAAATTCGATACGACAGGCCTGAAAGCCTGATTACTGTTTGGGCCAGAGGCGGAAACGTATTTTTGAGCTAATTGGCATATTTGTCGGCTGTGCAGAGTAATAACAAGCAGAATAATAACAAGAATAAGAGATACGGGGGTTGCAGTTGCTCGCACATATGGATAGAATGCTCCTCTCTCGTGGGGTTGCCAGGGCATCAGTTTAGAAAGGACGTTGAGCACTATGAGTCTGGAAATGTTTTTTAATCCTGCTTCGGTAGCCATCGTTGGCGCTTCGCAGACGGCAGGCAAGGTCGGATACG
Organism: Planctomycetota bacterium; assembly: GCA_003644175.1. Lineage (GTDB taxonomy): Bacteria > Planctomycetota > Phycisphaerae > Sedimentisphaerales > Anaerohalosphaeraceae > B28-G16. Next base: position 4,066 of record QNBS01000063.1, read on the forward strand.
AACTTTTAGCCAACATGATTGCTGCCGGTTACAAAGGCAAACTATTCCCGGTCAACAACAAGGCCGCAACAATAGAAGGCCTGAAATGCTATCCGGACCTTGAATCCATCGGCCAGGTTCCCGACCTTGTTGTAATCATTTTACCTGCACATATAGTGCCTTCTATAATGGAACAGTGCGCAAAGACAGGGACAAAGTCAGTCATTATTATTTCGGCTGGTTTCAAAGAAGTCGGTGAAGCGGGTCGAAAGCTCGAGCAGCGAGTCATTAAAATTGCCAGGCAAGCCGGGATCAGGGTGATCGGGCCAAACTGCCTGGGGGTGATAGTTCCGGCGAACCATGTCAATGCCAGTTTTGGAGGCGACCTTCCCCACAAAGGAGGAATAGGATATCTTTCGCAATCGGGGGCTTTGCTGGCGGCTATTCTTGATACAGCCAATTCCAACGGTATCGGTTTCAGCAAACTTGTCAGCATAGGCAATAAGGCTGATGTCGATGAACTCGATTTGATAAAGGCTTTCGGAGAAGACCCGGAGACCACGGTTATCGCCGGTTATCTTGAAAGCATCGCCAACGGCAACGATTTTGTGCGAGAGGCGGAAAAAATATCTAATGATAAGCCGATACTGTTGATGAAATCCGGCGGCACGGGTGCAGGGGCGCAGGCGGCCTCATCACATACAGGCAGCCTTGCGGGAAGCGAGACGGCGTATGAGGCGGTGTTCGAACGAGCAGGCATTATTCGATGCTTTTCGATCAAGCGGCAATTTGACTTTGCCCAGGCCTTTGCCAATCAGCCGCTGCCGGCGTCAAATCGTGTCGCCGTGATCACAAATGCGGGCGGTCCCGGCATCATAGCGGCCGACGCAATCGAGCGACATGGCCTGGAATTTGCTACATTGACAGATGAGACGGTGAAGAAACTGACCGAGACGTTGCCACCGGCAGCGAATGTACATAACCCGATAGATGTCCTTGGGGATGCGTTAGCGGACAAGTACGAATTTGCCATCGATGTAGTCAGGAACGATCCGAATGTTGATGCGATACTGGTATTGCTGACGCCTCAGGCGATGACCGAATCGACGGCGACGGCGGAGGCGGTGGCCAGAGCCTCTAATGAAAAAGGGGACAAGCCGTTTTTTGCATCATTTCTTGGTGCCGACAAGGTTGTCGAAGCAATCAGAGTGTTAAGGGATAACGGTATTCCGCAATATGACTCTCCTGAAAGTGCGGTCTTGACAATCAAGATGATGGTGAACTATGTGAAGTGGCGTAAACGGCCAAAAAGAGTCGTCAAGCTCTTCGCCGTCAACCGAAGGAAAGTTGAAATGATTGTCGAGAAGCGTCTCAGGCAGGGTATCCGCGAGATCGGCGAGACAGAGTCCAAAGAGATACTCGAAGCGTATGGGTTTGTTACGCCTAAGGGGTCTGTCGCCACGACAGCAGACCAGGCAGCAGGAATTGCTCAACAATTAGGTTTTCCTGTCGTAATGAAAATCTGGTCCCCCGATATTCTACACAAATCAGATGTTGGGGGAGTCAGGGTTGGGCTGAAAAACGCCCGGGACGTAATGGACGCTTTTGATCTGATGATGTACCGCATACCGAAGAAGATGCCGGAAGCGAATATATTAGGTGTGCTTGTTCAGGAGATGTGCGGCGGCGGGAAAGAGGTGATTCTTGGTATGAATCGCGACCCCCATTTCGGTCCTTTGATGATGTTCGGGATGGGTGGGACGATGGTCGAGGTTCTTAAAGATGTGTCGTTCTATCTTGCCCCCCTGACAGCCGAAGAAGCCCGGCAAATGCTTGTCAACACTAAGACCTACAAAATGCTGGTGGGAACGCGAGGTGAAAAAGGCGTCGATATTGATGCAGTTGCCGAAGGGTTGCAGAGATTGTCACAATTGGTGACTGAATTCCCGCAGATCCAGGAGTTGGATATCAATCCGTTTATAGTGGGTCCGGCGGGTATGACTCCAATAGCGGTGGATGCGAGAATGAGCGTGGAAGAAATTTAACATAGAGGCGCAAAGATGCAGGAATTCAACTGGAAAGAAAAATACGCAGATAAGGTGGGGACGGCCGCAATTGCAATGAAACTCATCAAGCCGGGCAACCACATATTCATTGGCACCGGGTGCGGACAGCCTCAACACCTTGTGGAAACACTGGTCAAGTATTCAAGCCATATTTACGATGCGCACATCATCCATCTGCTGACGATGGGGGCGGCGCCTTATGTGAATGAGAAATTCCGCGATAAATTCAAAACGAACAGCTTTTTTATTGCCGACAATGTTCGCGACGCCATGGAGAAAGGCATCGGGGACTATACGCCGATATTCTTATCCGAGATACCACGGGAATTTGAGACCGGAAGAATACCGGTAGATGTCGCTATGATAAGCGTTTCACCTCCCGATCCGAGCGGCTTATGCAGTCTCGGCATATCGGTTGATATCGTCAAGTCCGCTTCTGCGAATGCGCGATATGTGATAGCGCAAGTCAATAACAATATGCCTCGGACATTCGGCAACAGCTTCATTCACGTCAACAATATCGATGTTCTTGTGCCCTTTGATGAAGATATCATCGAAAGCGTAATACCTGAGCCCGACGACGTGCTCAGGCGAATCGGACGGAACATTTCAAGGCTTGTGGAAGACGGCAGTACGATTGAATGCGGCATAGGACGCATTCCTCAGGCGCTTGCGGAATTCCTGAAGGACAAAAGAGATCTCGGCGTTCATACGGAGATGTTCGGCGACTGGATTATTGATCTGATAGAGTGCGGTGCAATCAACTGTTCCAAGAAGTCTCTAAACAACGGCAAGATCGTAGCGAGTTTTTGTATGGGCTCCAGGCGACTCTATGAATACATCGACAACAATCCGTTTTTTGAGTTTTATCCGACGGAGTATGTTAATGACCCATTCATAATAGGCCAGCATAACAAGATGATCGGTATTAATGTCGGCCTGGAGATTGACCTGACCGGACAGGTGTGTGCCGATTCATTGGGATACAGGTTTTACAGCGGGATCGGGGGACAGGTTGATTTTATTCGCGGTGCAGCACGAAGCCGCGGAGGCAAGGCGATAATTGCGATGCCGTCGACGGCAAAGAGCGGAGAGGTCAGCAGAATTGTGCCGCATCTGACCGAGGGCGCCGGAGTAGTTACCACCCGGGGAGATGTTCACTATGTGGTTACGGAGTACGGTGTTGCGTACCTGCACGGCAAAAGTATCAGAGAACGTGTATTGGCCCTTGTCAACATTGCTTATCCGAAATTCAGGGCGACGTTGATACAGGCCGCGAAGGCTCAGAATTATATCTATGCGGACCAGATTGAGTTCGCCGCTGAAAGGATGTCGTATCCGGAAGCACTGGAGCATTATGACACGCTGAAGGACGGCACGGAAATTTTCTTCCGCCCCGTTAAGCCAACGGACGAGACAATGTTGTCCGAAATGCTGTATTCACTGAGTGACAGTTCAGTACGGACGCGATACATGGCGCAGACTGTCGCCTTTCCACATCAGGATGTGCAGCAGCTAACCAATATCGATTATCGGCAGAATATTTCCATTGTGGGTAGTGTTCCAGATGTCTCCGGGGAAAAGATTGTTGCTATCGCTCAATACTATCTTGATCCGCGTACCCAGGCCGCAGAGGTTGCATTCCTGGTACAGGACGAATGGCAGGAAAAAGGCATGGGGACATTCATGCTTGAATATCTTACACAAATTGCGGCCCAACGAGGTGTTAAGCGTTTTTATGCCAAGGTCTTGCCGAACAATAAGGCGATGTTGGCCGTCTTCCACAATTCAGGATACGAGGTAAAGACAGAGTTCGACGGCGAAGTCTATAACATAATGTATGACATAGGAAAAACAAAAAACTCCAATTCGATACGACAGGCCTGAAGGCTAAAGAGCGAGTTGCAAAAGAGGCGCCGGCGGGCAGTATTCTCTTGCAAGACGGGGGGAAATGGGCTATAAGCATGGTTTTCTGAACCGAGATAGAGGCCATGGGAGCGTATTTAGAGCATGAGATTTACGAAAACATTTATACCGACCGTCAAGGAAGTGCCCGCTGACGCGGAGATTCCTTCTCACCAGCTTATGATTCGTGCGGGGCTTATGCGGAAGGTTGCAAGCGGAACCTATACCTATCTGCCCGCCGGCTGGCGGAGCCTGCGCAAGATTATGGATATCGTGCGACAGGAAATGGACGCCGCAGGCGCCCTTGAGGTAACCGTCCCCATGATCCAGCCGCTGGAGCTCTGGCAGCAGACTGGGCGGGATATCGACTACGGCGAGACCTTAGGGCGGTTCACCGATCGCCACGGTCGCGGCAATGTGCTTTCGCCCACCGCCGAAGAGGTCATGACTTATCTGGCGGCCGGTGAGATAAATTCCTACAAGCAGCTTCCCATTAATTTCTACCAGATCAATCTGAAGTACCGTGACGAGTTTCGCCCGCGGTTCGGCGTGCTGCGTTCGCGCGAGTTTATCATGAAGGACGCCTACAGCTTCGACGCCGACGAGGAGATGCTGGAGCGATCCTACCGCACGATGTACGACGCCTACTGCCGCATCTTCACGCGCTGCGGCCTGGAATATGTCATCGTCGAAGCCGAGTCCGGCGAAATGGGCGGCTCCGGCTCGCACCAGTTCACCATCCCCTGTCAAAACGGCGAGGACACCATCGTCTACACCCAAGACAACGCCGGCGCATGGAACATCGAAAAAGCTCCCGTCGATCCGCTGCCGAAATCCGACAAGGATGTACAGGTCGGTCCCATTGAAGAAGTGCACACGCCGAATGTCGGCACAATTGAAGACGTCTGCAAATTCCTCAAGAAGAAACCGCGGGATATGATAAAGACGCTTGTCCATTCCATGGACGACAAGATCGCCCTGGCGCTTGTACGCGGCGACCACGAAGTCAATCCCGAAAAACTGACTCAGATCGTCGACGGCGCACACATCGAACTCGCCGACGAAGCGGCAATCGTCAAGCTGACGGGCGCAAAAGTCGGATTTGCAGGCCCGGTCGATATGATCGACAAAGTCGACATGATCCTTGTCGACTGCGCAGTAGCGGCGATGATCGCAGGTGTCAGCGGCGCCAACAAAACCGATTATCATCTGACAAGAGTCGTACCCGGCAGAGACTTTCCTCTCGAAGGCGACAAAGTAAAGGTGTGCGATATCCGCAACGCGGTAGAGGGCGATACTTTCGAGGGCGCAAAACTGCTGTTCAAGAGAGGCATCGAAGTCGGCCAGGTCTTCAAACTCGGAACCAAGTACAGTACTAAACTCGGGGCTAAATTCCTCGACGCAGACGGCACGGAAAAGCCCTGCCTGATGGGTTGTTAC
>QNBS01000064.1 GCA_003644175.1 Planctomycetota bacterium
CAACTTTAGCCCCGCGTCGTCCTTCGAAGGCGGCGTACGGGTCGTCGGCGTCAAAAACATCCGGCGGGCCCGCCACAAAGATCGTATCGGCGGCTTTGACCATGGCGCGGATTCGCACGTCGAGCCACTGCTTCCAGACGGGCGGCTCGGCCCGCGTGTAGCCGATCATCTTGTCGAGTCCGAACGCCTGGCTTTCGAGCTTTCGCATCTCACTGCCGCGCGCCCGCGAATAGTCCGATTGCGGCAGCCACTTAACGGGCGGGCGCGAGCCTGTTTCGCCGACGATTTGCGGCTCGTTTGTGTTGAGGTCGGCAAACAGCATATAACCTTCCTTGCCGGGGAAGAACATCGGGCTGTGCACGTTTCGACGATAGAAGGCGCGGACGCCGTAGGTCTTTTCGTCATCTACGACGAGCAACTGTCCGGTCTTGGGCGCCTGGTTGGCAAGTTGAAAGCCGGGCCAGCGCCTGGAATACATCCAGAAGGTTCGGTTGTACCACGAGTCGTCGAGCAGGCCGGCGGTCGAAAAGATATGCAGACCTACATCCTGGGCGCCCTTGCTCGACAGGACGTCGATATCGATTTCTTTGAGGTCGGGAGTCATCTTCTTTTGACGCATGTAGATAAAGCCGCCTTCGCTGACGAGCACATCGGAGTTGGCGCCGAGTATGAAAAACGCCAGGTCGCGCTCGCCATCGATGCTTCTGTGCGGGCCTTCCAGCAGACCCTTGTGAATGAGCCTGCCCGTAACCGGGTCCAGACCGTAAACGCGGATTCCACCGTCGAGATAGGTGCTGCGGCCTGCGGTGAAATAAGCGATGCCCTTGTCGACGAGTACGCTGCCGTGGACGGGCCAGGCCGATTCGATCTGGTCGAAATAGCCGACGCGTCGGTCAACGGGGGCGGCGAGGAATCGCCAGACGATTTTGCCGTCGGAGGCGCGCAGGCAATAGACCCGGCCGTCGGCGGAACCGAACAGCACCATCGACCCGTAAATTGTAGGCGGTGAATCGACACGACCGCCCGCTGTATATCGCCAGAGCACCTTGCCGTCCATCATATCCAGAGCATAGACGGTGTGTGCGTCCTTGTCGGCGACAAAGACCTTTCCGTCGGCGGCGACCGGCTGCGTCAACGAGCCTTTCAGCGGGACCTTCCATTGAACGGAGACCTTTGAGGCGACCGCGGCGCGGGTGGTTCCAGTGCGCGCCGCGTCGTGGCGGTATGTGGGCCAATCGCTGGATTTTAGATTTGAGATTTTAGATTTGAGATTAGCGTCGCCATAAGCGGGACCCTTCTCAAGACGCGCCGAATCGGCGATCGGTTTGAGCGGGGTATCCGAGTCGGTGATAACGGCTGCATAGCCCAACAACTTACCGCCCGGTTGACAGAAACACTGATCCGACGGGACATAGAGCATGCCGTTGGCGGGCATCATGCCGTAGCGGCAGGCGCCGCGAAGCCAGTTGTGCTGGCCGTGATTGTCGCCCTGCAGATCGAGGAACTCGGCGCCCTCGTAGGAAGCGATTATGTATCGCGTGGTGGCCTTGTTGCGATAGCAGCGATGGTGATGTTCGATGCTTCGCAGATTTTTGACCATGATGCGTTTTTTCTCTTTGCCCGTGCGAAGGTCCCAGCCGATGACCAGGGAATTGGGGCTTTTGCCCGAGGGTTTACCGGCGTCGTTTGCATATAGCATTCCTCGCCAGACGAGTCCGTCGATAACAAACAGGTCGTCTCCTTCCCCGCCGCCGATAGCCGGGACGGTCTTGTTCCACAGGGGTTCGCCCGTGGCGGCGTCGAAGGCCTTGACGATCTTGCCGCCCTGCATGACGATTACATCATCGACGGCGACGAGTGTTTTAGGTTTGGTGAACTTCGGCTCAGTCCGCCAGAGTCTCTTGCCGTCTTTGAGAGCAAATGCGACGAGTTCTTTGCCGCTGTGGCAGATAACGCGTCCGTTGTTAATCGCCATCGCCAAAGGTCGAATCGCCGCGACCGGTTTTTGCCAGATGACTTCGCCGCTGTCGGCGCCGACGGCAACGAGTTTTGCCGCAGCGGCGCCTGGTCCGCCGCGACGGGCAGGCTTTTGCCCCTGCTTCTGGCAATACACGATTGCTATACCGTCGGCTACGAGTATCTCGCGTGCGTTCTGAGTCTGCTTGACGGTGGTAATTGTCTCGCCGGTTGCGCCGTCCAGTATGCTCATGGGCGCGTTGTAGGCAAGGGTGGCGTAAAGCCGGTTGCCGCCTGCGACTACTCGACGCTGATTCTGATTGGGGACATCGACGCGTCCGGCGCGCAGCGTCGTCCAGTCCTTGTCCCGCCAGCGACCGAGACTCCACTGTCGCCAGCCCCATGCCTCGAGCGGTCGCCTCCAGAGCAGTTTGCCGTTAAAGGCATCCCTGCAAATAAGCGACCAGCGATCGGGCAGGCGCTCGTCTGTAATTCCGACAAGCCCTTCGTCGAAAATATAGAACAATCGACCGCCGGCGGAGACCTGCGCCTGTATCCCCGAGGGAGTCTCATGGCTTCTGAGCCACAGCGGCGGGGCGATCCACTGGAGTCTTCGCGGCGGCCCGACGACGGTATCGGCGGCGACTGCATTGTTGCCGGGACCGTGCAGAAAATGGCCCCACTGATCGATGTTGTCGGGCCGGGGTTTGACGATTCTTTCGTACTTGCCGTCGCGTTGAATGCAGGCCGCCCCGCCCGGCGCCAACACACGCATAATCTCTTCGGTCGAGACATTGCCCCGATCATCTGCAACTATAAGGTTAATAAGGTTGTCCGTATAGGGCAGTGCCGCCGCCGAAAACCGCTCAATGGAGACAGGCCCGCAGACGCCCTGCGAACGCACATAATCTTGTGCCGCCGCGACCTTTGCGGGGTCCGCTTCCAGACCGCAAACCGTGTAAGCATCGGAGGCCCGCAGCGCGGCGGTCAACCTGCCGTCGCCGCAGCCTAAGTGGACCACGATGCCGCCCTTGATACCGGCGATATCGAGAATCCCGCGGGCGATTTCTTCATTCGTTTTCGCAAGGACCGCCCCTGCCGACAGACAGGCGCCGAGCACAGCGATTATCCACATCTTCATTGCGTAAGTGTGTTTCATTGTGTAAACCCTCTCAACTCGACCTGCGATTTGCATTTACGACCTGTTATGTTGCCAGGCATTGTATCATAAAGAGCCGATGTTGTGAAGCAGGAGTCGAAATGCCGTTAATGGTCCTATAATCAGTATTTTTCGCGGAAAAACAGGAATTTGAGACGTTAATGCGGATTTTCAAAAAAAATGGATTGCAAAGCGAACAACGGTCGATATAATAACGTGTTTTACTCGTTGCAAGGTAAACACGGAGATAAGTCAAATGAAGAAAGATATACATCCTGAGTATCATGTTGTTAAAGTCCGCTGCGGGTGCGGCAATACGTTTGAGACGCGGAGCACCGCCAAAGAGGTGCATGCCGAAATCTGCTCGATGTGTCATCCGTTCTATACGGGCAAGCAGAAGTATGTCGATACGGCCGGGCGAATCGAACGATTCCAGAAGAAATACGGCTCGGACTATTTCAAGAAAAACAAGTAGCTATTTACCATCTACAACTTGCGCTGTTGGTCATGATTAAACAGATTATGCATTGGCAGCGTAATTTTTTTGTACATAAAGCGGCAGGCGGCGCAGATGTGTTGGGTGGGGCAGGCAGAAGTTATCACCTGATGCGGAAACAACACTTGTCATTCCCGCGAAAGCGCCGAATCCAGACTGTTCGTACTGGATCCGGCGCTTTCGCGGGGATGACATCCGGTGTTTATTCCTTCCGCAACAGATACTATTTAGTTGGTTCTTGAGATGTCAAAGCAGCAGGACAGTTTGTTGTCGAAGCTTGATGAACTGGACAATCGTTACGCCGAGATTGACCGGCAGATCAGCGATCCGCTCGTGGCGAGCGATGCGGCAAAGTATGTCCCGTTGGCCAAGGAACAAGGCAGGCTCAAGTCGATCGTGGAGAAGTATCGCAAGTACAAGGAGGTCGCGGCCGGAATCGCCGATGCCGAGATGATGTTAGCCGATCCGGAGACCGAGGATGATTTTCGGGGGTTGGCCAAAGAGGAGATCAAGGCGCTCCAGGCCGCCAGGTCGGCCTTGATCGACGAGATCAAGGACACGCTGGTTATGGCCGGCGACGCCGCGATCGACTCGGTGATCATAGAGATTCGCCCCGGCACGGGCGGCGATGAGGCCGCTCTTTTTGTTCGAGACCTCTGCAATATGTACACCAAATATGCCGAGAAGAGGCGCTGGAAAGTGGAGGTGCTGGATTTGGCCGCAACTGAAACGGGGGGCTTTCGCGAAGTAATAATGAATATCAAAGGGCCGGGTGTGTGGTCCGAATTGGGTTACGAAGGCGGCGGCCATCGCGTCCAGCGCGTGCCGGAGACCGAATCGCAGGGCCGCGTCCATACGTCGGCGGCGACGGTGGCGGTGCTCCCCGAACCCGAAGAACTGGACATTGAGATAGACCCTAATGACGTGCTGGAGCATGTCAGTCGCGCCGGTGGTCCCGGGGGCCAGAGCGTCAACAAGCTAAACAGCGCAATCAAGCTGGAGCATGTCCCGACGGGCATCACCGTGAGTATGCGGGACGAAAAGAGCCAGCACAAGAATCGCTCCAAGGCCTGGCGTATCCTGCGAAGCCGCGTTTATGAGTTCCATCAGCGGCAGATAAACAAGGACCGCGAGGACAAACGCCGGACGATGATCGGATCGGGCGACAGATCGCAGCGTATAAGAACGTACAATTTTCCGCAAAATCGCCTTACCGACCACAGAATTAACTTGTCGCTCTACAGTCTTGATAAGATAATCATGGGTGAAATGGACGATCTGATCGCAGCGCTGAAGGACTACGACAAGCAGCAGAGGCTGGAGAGTCTTTGATTGTAGATTGTCCCCTATTAATGGCGGCAGGGGTAGGATATGATAATTGTTGTGACCGGTACGGTCGGGATCGATAAGAAGCGTTACCTCCAGGAGGCCTGCGCCCTTGCCGCAGAACGCCGCAAGGATGTCCAACTGTGTAATATCGGCGATATGATGTATGCAGAGGCCCCTGACATCCCGCCGGGCCGTATCCTCGACATTCCGCTCAAGCGTCTGCATTCGCTTCGTCGCAGCGTCATAAAGGACATCATCGCCGCCTCCGGCGAGGTCGCCAATCTGATCGTAAACACGCACGCGACGTTTCGCTGGCGGCACGGGCTGTTTCCGGCGTTTGATTTCGACCAGATGCGGCAACTCAACGCCGACATGTACATCTGCATGATAGACAGCGCCGAAGCCCTGCACGTCCGTCTTGCCGATGAACATTCGATTCGCCATTCACTCAAGGACCTGTTGGTCTGGCGCGAAGAGGAGCTGTTGGCCACGGAGATGATGCAGCGGGGAACCAATTTAGAGGCGCCGTTCTACTGCCTTGCACGCGGCGCCGGCGACGGAACCGTCGAAATGTTTTACAGACTCATCTTCGAGCCGCAGCGAAAAAAGGCCTACCTGAGCTTTCCGATGACGCATGTAATGGACCAGCCGGCGGTGATCGAAGAGATCGGACGATTTCGCCGCCTGATGAAAGCCGGCTTCACATGCTTCGATCCGGGCGATCTCGAAGAGGCGTATCTGCCCTGTTATGCCGCCGATGCGCTGCGGGCGGGCCGGACGGACATTGAAGTAACGGTGTTGGGCAGGAAGATTCGATTCGATGCAGCCGAGGTCGCCGGGATACGGGGCGACATCAACAGCCAGATATACGCCCGTGATTTTGCATTGATCGATCAGTCGGACATGATTATCAGCTACATCCCGCAATTAGCCGACGGCCGTGCGGCGATCTCCAGCGGCGTGGAACGCGAACTGCAGCACGCTCACGAAGCGGCCAAGGATGTTTATGTTATCTGGACGCCCAAGGCCGATCCTTCGGTCTTCGTCACCCAGACGGCAACGAAGGTCTTTACCGGTACGGCCGAGGCGATGGATTTCTTCGCAAAGACATTTGCGGCGGTTCAAATCGGCGAGGCCCCGGAGAAATGACCGTCCTGCCCAGCCAGTCCGATTCGACCAGGCAAAGCTGCGTGGTCAAACTGCACTGTAAGCTTGTCCCGAGCGCAGTCGAGGGAACATTCAAAGCCGACATTTCGCCGGAGGCGGTGACGAGTGTTTTTGCCGGGCGACTGGATCCATCGATCTTAGGCGGCAACAACGCCGAATGCCCCGCCGGTCGATTCAGTGTCTGGGCGGCCGAGCCCAGGCATATCTTTGAATTTACCGACGACGGCGACGACCCGTTGGGCGATATTGAAAAGGCTTTGGGCAGGTACAGGCTTGACAAGCCGGCCGCCGCAATGCTCCCGGCGGGCATGTTTTGCGGAGGATGGATCGGATATTTCAGTTACGACCTGGGCAGGTTCATCGAGAAGCTGCCGCAGACCGCCGCCGGCGACCTCGATTTGCCGCTTATCCGGCTGTGCTTTTACGACCGGGCGGTGTGCTGCGATCGGACGACCCGGCAGTGGTGGCTGCTTGCCCTTGAGTTGCCAGATGATACCCAATCACCGCACGAAAAGCTCGATGAATTGCTCGGGCTGCTAAATGACTCCCGGACCCAATCGGCGCCGGCGGCGACAAGCGGTGATTTGCAGGATGTTGACATCTCGCGTTTGACCTGCAACATGACCAAAGAACAATACTACCAGGCGCTTGCGAGGATACATCGATATATTTACGATGGCGACGTTTATCAGATTAATTTCTCTCAGCGTTTCGAATGCCCCTACGACCATCCGCCTGTCGAGCTTTATCACTGGCAGAACCGTTACAATCCCAGCCCGTACGCGGCCTTCATCGACGCAGGCGACTATTCAATCGTCAGCGCCTCGCCCGAGATGTTCCTGACGGTGCGGGACGGGACGATATCCACCACTCCGATCAAAGGTACGCGGCGTCGTGTTGTGTCGCATCCGCAGGCGGCGGCGATCAACGAGGCCAATTTCACCGATCTCGTTCAAAGCGAAAAGGACCAGGCCGAGCTTTGCATGATCATCGATCTGGAGCGTAACGACCTGGCGCGGATATGCGTGCCGGGAACGCGGTTCGTATCGCAGCCGAGAACGATCGAGACCTTTCCAACGGTCTTCCACGCCGTCGCCACGGTCCAGGGCCGGCTGAGACCCGACTGCGGCTTTGGCGATATCCTCCGGGCGACCTTTCCCGGCGGGTCGATCACAGGCGCCCCGAAGATTCGCTCGATGGAGATCATCGATGAGCTGGAGCCGACGCGGCGAAGCGTATATACCGGCAGTATCGGCTATATCGGCGTCGACGGCAGTGTCTGCTTGAATATTGCGATTCGAACGGTTATCATCGCCAACGGCAAGGCCTATGCCCAGACCGGGGGCGGGATCGTGGCGGATTCCAACGCCGATGCCGAATGGGAAGAGACGATAACCAAGGCCCGCGCGCTGCTTGCCGGTATCGCAGCGGTGCAGGGAACGTAAAAACAAAACTTTTGGTGATACTTTAGCCATGTGTGAGATTTGCTTGTCATTCCCGCGAAATGGAACATCCGCCCGTGGCGGAGCGGGAATCCAGAATAAAGCAGCTTCCGCCGCAGAGCCTGCCCTGAGCGTAGCCGAATGGGCGGTTTCATGTTTTTTTCACACATGGCTATAATGTTGCGAAAGTTCTATAAAGAGCCGACGGAGAGAGAATGGCGAAGGTATTCTTAAACGACAGGATTGTTGAAGCGGCTGATGCCCACATCGCCTGCAACGACAGCGGCCTGCTCTACGGCATGGGCCTGTTTGAGACGATGCGATGCCGCAAGCGACGGGTCTTTCGGCTCGATGACCATCTCGACAGGCTTTTTGCCGGCGCCGAAGCCCTTGCCGTCAACAACATCTACGATCGCCCCTGCATTACCGACGCCATCGACAAGCTGCTCCAGGCAAACGGTCTCGATCAGGCAAGGCTTCGCCTGACACTGACAAACGGACCGATCGGCGAGGGTGCTTCGCCGCAGCCGACCTTGTTGATTACCGCCACGGAGTTTACGCCCTACCCCGCCGAATACTACGAAAAAGGCGTGCGGGTAATCCTTACCGAGGCAAGACAGAATCCGACCGATCCGCTGAGCGGCCATAAGTCCACGTGCTATGCACCGAGGCTCATGGTCCTGGAAGAGGCCCGCAAGAAGCTCGCAACCGAGGCGTTGTGGTTTACAACGGACAACCGTCTGGCCGAAGGATGCATCAGCAACGTCTTTCTGGTAAAGGACGGGGTGGTTTATACGCCGGATCTCTCGGCAGGCATACTGCCGGGAATCGCCAGAAAAACGGTCATCGAACTCGCAGAGACCGATTCGATTGAACTTGCCGAAAAAGACCTGGCGATTAACGATCTGTTGGGCGCCGATGAGATTTTTCTTACCAATACCATCATGCTAATCCTGCCGGTAGTCGCGGTCGAAGCCCACACCGTCGGCAACGGCAAACCGGGCGAGTTGACGAAACGGCTTATTAAGTGCTTTGAAAAAGTTGTATCTGAACAATAACACAAAGAAAAGGGGACAATCATGAAGGCAGCTTTCCGGAAAGGGGTCGAATTGTTCTTGAAACATTGAAAGATGTGTCCAAACACAGGATGGGTTTCAAGCTGTCAAATGTTTCGCTGCTGGGAGCGCCCCTCGATTAGGCGTCCAACACATAAGGGAAGAACAGAATGAAGATAAATGAGATTGCGGCGGTAATTGAAAAGATTGCACCCTTGGCGCTGGCGCAGGACTGGGACAACGTGGGTCTGCTCACAGGCGATCCGGACAAGGAAATCGACAGTATTCTCATTACCATCGATGTAACGAAGGATGTTGTCGCCGAGGCGAAAAAACTCGGCATCGACTTGATCCTGAGTTATCACCCGGTGATCTGGGACGGGCTAAAGAAGATTACCGCCGACGGCGAAAGTGCTGTGGTTTATGAGCTTATTCGCTCGGGCATCGGCGTCTATTCGATACATACCTCGCTGGATGTCGCCGCCGGAGGCGTCAATGATGCGCTCGCCGATATCATAGGCCTGGCCGATCCCGAGCCGATCGGCGATTATGTCGACGACCCGGCGGGGCCCTGGTACAAGCTGACAACATTTGTCCCGGCGGCGGATGTAAACAAGGTCGCCCAAGCCGTCCATGCCGCCGGCGCCGGCGTGATTGGAAACTACGCCAAATGCTCGTTCAGGACCGAGGGCACGGGAACGTTTCTGCCCCTGGAGGGAGCAAAGCCCGCTATCGGCAGGCAGGGCAAACTGGAAACGGTAGACGAGATACGATTCGAATCTGTAGTGAGCGCCTCGAAAGTCGCCGCAGTTGTGGCCGCGATGCGAAAGGCCCATCCCTATGAG
>QNBS01000065.1 GCA_003644175.1 Planctomycetota bacterium
CTAATGAATCGTGATATTCATCGATCAAATCTTTGTATTTTTCGGCCTTATCAACAAATACCAGCGATTGGATTATATACATTCTGCCTTTAACCAGGTAAAGCTCCTGCCGAAGGATCATGTCGCCGGAGCTTTCCGGGACATAGCATTTCAGGGTAAAAGTCCGTTGGGGAAAACCTCTTGATGCAAGATCTTCGGCGTGCATCACCGTTCCGCCGAGTTTATCAATGGTTGCCTGCTGAGCTTTATCAAATATCTCTTTTGCATTTTTGCCCATGGTTCTTAGAAAGCCACGGGGATATTCAGAATAACCTGCCGTAAAGTTGATATATTTGGCAATAATAGTTGTTTATCGAAATAGTCGCACCTCCGCCAATCGCGACTTTTTGGTTTTTGTATTCCGGCTTGCCGGGCATTTCCTGTGGGTTGAAAATCGGCGGCGGGTTGGTATACTGCTTGAAGATGTTCCGGAGAGCCTGCAATGTTAGAGCTTGAACCACAGATTGAACATGTCGAAGGCGCGCCCGGCAAGAGATTGACGTGGCTGGTGGATAGTTTTTTGTATCCGATCAGTGCGGCGGGTTTGACGATGCTGGGGATGTTTGTTCTGCTGCCGTTCGTGCTCAAGCTGATTTTACAGGGGCTTGTGTGGCTCGGCATCCCGGCAATCATTGTGCCGGCGGCCTTCATATTCCTGATCATCCGCTGCATCATCATGTTTTATATGTTCTGGTATCTTGGCTTTTGCATCCGCGAAAGCGCCGAAGGGCACTTTCGCGCACCGGACACACTCGCGCCGGATTCGGACGACGGGATCGGGGAAACGATACGGCAGACCCTGATGATCCTGGGGACCGCTGCAGTATGCCTGCTTCCGGGCATTGTGTACTATTTGACAAAGGATACTATTGACATTAATTTCTGGCTGCTGCTGGCGGCGGGGGGATTCTTTCTGCCGATGGCGATGCTTTCTGTTGTCATGCAGGATGGGCTTTGGGGGCTGAACCCGTTTGGCATTGTCGTTTCCATAATCCGCACCTTTTTGAAGTACTGCTGTGTGACAGGTATGTTTTATGTGCCCATAGCCATTATTGCGTACGTTATGATCTATGTTCCCAAGGATAATGTGGTAATGAAGCTATTGTTCAGGGCGATGTATGTCTATCTGCTGATTGTCGCATCACACATGTTGGGGAGATTCTTCTACAATAACGAAGGAAGGCTCGACTGGTTCTGATAATAATTCCAGTTAAAAAACGCCGATATTTCGATGGCTTGACTAAACCATAAGCTTTCTGGATTCGGCGCTTTCGCGGGAATGACAAGTGTTTCGCGGGAATGACAAGTGTTTCGCGGGGATGACAGCGGCCTTTTTTTCTTTCCGCAACAGGAACTAATTAACTGGATTTGATATTAGTTTTGGCGGCGAATGTCTACGCTTTTGGCGTGGGCGTCGAGTCCTTCTGTCATTGCAAGGCGTATTATGTCGTCTGCGCTTTCGAGCAGCCTGGCCTTGTCATAAGCGATGATGCTCGATGACTTGACAAAGTCGTTGCTGGATAAGGCACTGAAGGATCTGGCGGCGGCGCCGGTGGGCAGTGTGTGGCTGGGTCCGGCCCAGTAATCGCCGACTGCGACGGGGCTGTACGGGCCGATGAATATTGCGCCGGCGTTTTGTATTTTCCCGGCGACCCTCTCGCTGTGCGGGCCGCATTGGATCTGCAGATGTTCCGGCGCGAAATCGTTGGCGAAGTCGACGGCTTTATCCAATGAATCAAAGACGACGATTCTGCTGTCGGCGCGCAGGGACTGGATGGTGTCTTTTGCGCGGCTGAGTTGGGCGGCCTGGTCTTTCAGGGCGGCGAGTGTCTTGTCGGCCAGATCCTGCGAGTCGGTGGCGACAACGGCGGAACCGGGATTGTGCTCGGCCTGACTGAGCATATCGGCCGCCACCCATGCCGGATTTGCGTTCTTGTCGGCGATGATGAGGACCTCGCTTGGGCCGGCGATGGAATCAATGCCGACGTAGCCAAGGACGAGTTTCTTGGCGGTCTGGACCCAGCGATTTCCGGGCCCGACGATTTTGTCGACTTTTGGTATGGTTTCGGCGCCACAGGCCATCGCCGCGACGGCCTGGGCGCCGCCGACGCGGTATACTTCTTCGATTCCCAGTTCATGGCAAACCGCAAGGATGACCGGATGAATGCTTCCTTTGTATCGCGGCGGCGAGACGACTACAATCTGTTCGACGCCCGCCACCTGGGCCGGTACGACAGTCATAATTACCGTCGACGGCAGCGGCGCCGACGCTCCGGGCACACAAACGCCGACTCTCCGTATCGGAGTGTATTTTATGCCCGGGTGCGTATTGGGCTTGCCGATAAAGATTTCGGATTGATATTTACGCACGTTGGCAATGGCCTGCCGCAAAGAAGCGAGCAGTTTCGGGTCAATTTCGTCATGAGCGGTTTTCAAATCCTGCCTGCTGACTTTGAGTGTATCGGGCGTGAGTTTGACGCCGTCATGCTTTTCGGTCAGTTCGATCAGGGCTTTGTCCCCGCGAGCGGCCACGTCACGGACTATATTAAGGGCCGTATCATATTCAGGGCTGTCGAGCTCGAACATGGCGGCTTCGATAAGTCTCCGGCGCAGAGCATGTATCTGTTCAGCAAAGTCTTTCCGGGCGGACGAAATGAGAATTTCATCAAGAGCTGTCGCCATGTGTTTACTTCCTATCGTGCGAAATTGCCGTGGGAATAGGTCCGTGTCGCCCGCTGCAGGAGTATGTATCTCTGTCCCTTGTACACGGTTACCACGCCCGATACGCGAAATCGCTGCCTGACGATGGGCGTATCGACGAGACTTTTCTCGGTGGCTTCGAGAGTCTCACAAGGCAGCAGCTTGAAGTGAAGGTCATCGACATTTCTGCCCAGGCCGTCGATGGTGAACATTTTGGCGGTGTCGTCGATCACTACAAATCCGGTCCGATTGGCGAGGACGACATCCCCCTGGGTTTCGAGCATGCCGTCGAGCTTTGCCAGGTTCACCACTCGTTTTGGCTTGAGCCGTTTGAGCACTTGGGCGGGTATGATCGAATCGTCGTCGGAGTTGCCGGCATCACCTGTCCGGTCCTTTTGTTCTTCCGTCTCGTCAATGTTGCTTAGCGGGACAAAGTAAATCGGAAACAGGAAATTTTTGTTGAACAGGTTGTCGCCGAGGAACTTGGAGTCAAGATCCTGCTTGTTGGGGGCCTTCCTGTTGACGAACTTTTTGCTGGGCAGCTTGTCGATGAGTACGTTCCGATTGCAATATCGTATGACCCTCGCCCAAAGCCTGACGTAAATTTCCTTTTGATCAGCACCCGCTGTCATCCGCTCCAGTGTGCTCGAAGGGAGCAGTTCAATCGGCTCGCCTGCCTTGATCGTGCCTCTGCCGTCGGTGATATTGACTTTTGCGGTGAAAAACCATGTGTCCAGCCCTGGCGTCCTGGTCAGTTTTCCGTTAACTGCGCTGACCATAGATCCCTCGCGCAGAGGCCTGGCGGTTTCCTGCGTCCCGGCGCCGGCAGTCCCAAGCCCGACGGCAAGCACCGTACAATACAAAAAAAGCTTTTTCATAACCGTATCCTTATTTTAGAGTACCTAACAAAATGAGTAACATTTTAGCCATGTGTGGAAAAAACAGGAAACCGCCTTTGGCGGAGGCTGTTTTATTCCTGGATTCCCGCTTTCGCGGGAATGACAAGCGAATCTCACACTCGGCTAAAGTATTACCAAAATGAGTGTTTTAGTGTGGCGTGGGCCTCTTGCCCACATTCACGGGCAGGATGCCCGTGCCACGTTTCATTTTGTTAGACGTTCTTAATCCTTCCCAAAAGCCCCGGAAATCAGCATTTCAACCGCCTGGCGGGGTCGGCCCGCGACGGCGACACAGTTTACAGACTCCGGATCGGCCTGTTTCATCAGTTCGATGAGGTCGCTCCAGAAGTCGCCTACTATTATAATCGGTTTATCCGCCGCGGCAAAGCACTTGTTTTTCAGTTCCCAGACCTCGGCCAGTTCCAGGAGCGTGCCCGTGCCGCCCGGCAGCACAAAATAGGCGCTGCCCAGCGCTACAAGGGTGCTGATCCGCTCCTGGAGGCTGTCTGTGGGTATCCGGCGGGTCAGATATTCGTTGGCGCGGGCGCGTTTGAAGGCCGAACAGGTTACCCCGATCACCTCGCCGCCGGCCCGGCGCGCCCCTTTTGCCGCTGCCAGCATGGTCCCGCCGTAGCCGCCGTTGGCGATTGTATAGCCCGCCGATGCGAGAAGGCGACCCAATTCCACGGCCGATTCAAAGACATCGTCGCCGGGCGCTGCTTTGCTTGTTCCGAAAATGGCAACTGTCCCCATTTTTGTTGTCATTTGTGCAGCGCCTTGTTGCGAGTGTAATTCAAGAGTCCGGCGGCAAGCAGGATGGCCCTGTCCCGTGAGGAAAGGTCCAGTTTGCATTGAAACTCAAACCGGGCGGTCTTGTCCCGGACCGTCAGTTTGTCCCTGGTCCTGATCGCATCGAGCAGCTTGTCGATTTCAAGCCGATCGTCGGCATTGACGCGATCGTAATCGGCAGGGTCCGAAAACTCCAGCGGCAGGACGGCAAAGTTTATGAGGTTGGCCTTGTGGATTCGCTCGATAGTTTTTGCGATTACCGCTCGGACGCCCAGGTACATCGGACAAAGGGCCGCATGCTCTCTGCTGGAGCCCTGGCCGTAGCTTTGGCCTGCGACGATAACGCCTGCAATGCCTTCGGCTTTGAGTTGAAGGCATCGCTGGGCGAACGTTGGTTTGCCTTCTTCGTTGAAGCAGTTGAATACCACCTTTGCGTATTCCGGGACATTGGAACGATACTTTAGGAATGCGCCTGCGGGCATGATATGATCAGTGGTGATTTTGTCGCCGCACTTGAGCAGAACACTTGCGTCCAGTTTGTCGGGCAGGTCTGGCGGCGACTCGGGCACGACAATAGTCGGTCCGCGAATCACCTCGGCGGCGGCGGCTTTTTCCATGGTGAGCGGTTCTTCGATCATGCTGTCGTCGATCAGGAATTGCCCGGGGAGTTTCACCTGGGGGTGCTTTATGCCCAAGAGCTTCTTCAGCGTACGCGGGTCGGTGATCTCTCCCATGATCGCCGAGGCGACCGCTGTCTCCGGACTGACGAGACAGGACTTGTCGCCGGTTGTGCCGGTTCGCGCGGGGAAATTGCGGTTGAACGTTCGCAGGGTAACGACGCCGTCGGCGGGTGAAAAACCCTGCCCGATGCATGGTCCGCATCCGGATTCCAGTATTCTCGCGCCGGCGGCGATCATGTCGGCTAATGCGCCGTTTTTGGCTAACATTTCAAGCACCTGGCGGCTGCCCGGCGCGACTGCGAACTCTATCATCCCGTCGATATGCCTGCCGTTTAGGACCTGTGCGACCATCATCAAATCGGTGAAGCTGGAATTCGTGCAGCTTCCGACGACGACCTGGCCGGCCTTTGTTCCGGCTAACTGAGCGACGGTCTTTATGTTGTCAGGCGAAGAGGGGCAGGCCGCCAACGGCTCCAGTTGCGAAAGGTCGATCTCGATGACGCGGTCATAATCGGCATAGGCATCGGCGCTTAACGGCTTATAGTCGGCGCCGCGTTCCTGGGCGGCAAGGAACCGGCGCGTATTATCGTCGCTCGGGAAGATGCTGGTGGTTACCCCCAACTCGGCGCCCATATTTGTTATCGTGGCCCGCTGCGGCACAGACAGGGTCTTTACGCCGTCTCCGAAATACTCGATCACACGGTGCACATTGCCTTTGGTGGTCAGAATGCTCAGCAGTTTCAGGATTACATCCTTGCTTGCGACCCATTCGGGCAGTTGTCCGGTCAGTTTGACGCCGATGACTTTGGGGCAGGTCAGATAGAACGTTCCGCCGGCCATTGCCACGGCGACATCCATGCCGCCTGCTCCGATAGCCAACATTCCAAGCCCGCCGCCTGTTGGCGTGTGCGAGTCGCTGCCCAGCAGGGTTGCGCCGGGCCTGCCGAACCTCTCCAGGTGGACCTGATGGCAGATTCCGTTGCCCGCCCGCGAGTGAAAGGCGCCCGCCTTTGTCGCCACCGTCTGGAGATACAGGTGGTCGTTGTGGTTTTCCGGGCCGAACTGACTCATATTGTGGTCGATATAGCTGACCGAAACGTCGGTCTTGACACGCCCGATGCCCATGGATTCATAGAGCAGAAACGCCGTCGTCCCGGTGGCATCCTGCGTCAATGTCTGGTCAATCCGAATGCCGATCTGCTCTCCGGCGGCCAGAACACCCTCTACGAGGTGTTTTTCCAATATTTTGTACGCTAATGTTTTCGCCATGACTTCATCCACAAAAGACGTTAGTCCACGATATGTCAGGTCGGCAGTGTATCACAAATTCCTCTCCGGGACAACTCCAATTTTAGTGCTCATCCGGACAATGCGCAGGTGGTTGCTTGTTGCCGAAAACAGCCGGCCTAAGGTCCGCCTTTGGCGGAGAGTTTATCGCATTGCAGCCACCGGCATGATTGTAAAGGGTTGGCGCCACAGAGGATGCCAACCCATGCCGTATGGCGCTGTCACGGTGCCCGGGTCGCACTCCTGCGTTGGGCTATCCCCCGTGAAAGCCACGGAGCAGCATAGCCGCAACCAAAAGAACTGCAACCACAGATTAACACAGATTTTCACAGATTAAAAGGCCGCGAAAAGGCACAAGAGGCACAAAATAAAACAAAAGTTCCTTATCTTGGGATAGAGACTTAACTTTCTGCAATTCAAGCAGTTATGAAGGGTCTCATTTAAAAAACGTGCAAAAAACAAGGAGTTGAAAGATTGTAGTACGGAATTGCGCCATACTATGCCGGAGGCCCAAAGCGTTAAACTCAAAGGCTTTGCAGGCAAATCCGTGAGAAAGCAACCAACTTTATTGCATGAGAACCACAAAAATAATCTGCGTAAAGTAAAAAAAGCCCGCCCCCCGACATACACCAATTACAGGTTATGTCCGACCCGCCAGGTACTTTCTTAGCTGACGTTTATCACGCAGGGAACGATGGAACTTTTCCAATTCACCTGTTTTTGTCTTGACAACGTACAATCTTTTGCGTACACTGTTTATCAGATATAAGGAGTTCTCTGATTGAAAAATCAGGCCCAATGTCGCAGCCGGCCTTAGATATACAATGTTGCGCGGAAAATCCCATGTTAATTCAGGGAGTAAGCGTGAAAAGCCATATCGTGTTCGTAGCAGTTTTTTTGTTGTTGGTTAGTGCGTTTGCGGCCGGCGCGTCGGCGGCTGCATGGAAGTTTGCGGTCATTTGCGACAGTCGCGGCGATGACAACGAAGTCAATACAGCAATTCTTGGCGAGATCGCTAATGCGATCGTTGCCGAGGGCGGTGTGGAGCTGGTCATCTGTCCGGGCGATCTGATCACTACCGGTGGCGTGTCGCAGTTCCAGACCTGGCGCGACACCATGGCCCCGGTCTATAATGCCGGCATCGCGGTCTATCCGGTCAGGGGAAACCACGACGACGATAATGATTTAGCCTGGATTAATAAGTTCGGCGCCGACATTCCTGATAACGGTCCTTCCGGGGCGGTCAACTACACCTATTACGTCGAACACAACAATGCGCTGTTTATAGGATTTGACCATTACATCGGTTCATATGGGAGGATCCCGGATTCCTGGTTAACCGATCTGCTGGATAATAATACCAGGCCGCATATTTTCACCTTTGGCCACCAGCCGGCTTTTAAAGTTGACCACTCCGACTGCCTTGATGATGATCCGTCAGAGCGTAACGCTTTCGTTGCCGATTTTCTTGGCGCCGGAGGAAGGGTTTACTTCTGCGGCCATGACCACTTCCTCGACATTCTTCGCGCAGACGACGGCGACGGCGATCCTGACGACGACTTTATCCAGTACCTTGTCGGTACTGCCGGAGCACCGCTTCGCAATACCGAGCCGTATAACGGCAGCAACAGTCCCTACACGCCGATTAATATCGAGCACGACAAATCCTATGGTTACACCATTGTTGAGATAGACGGCAATACCGTAACCATGTTCTATATGAGGCGGACATCGGCCGACATTTATCCGCTATTCCATGTCATGTCCTATAACGTCGGCAGCGATATCGGTTTTAGCGGCCAAACTACGATAGAACTGGAAAAACACGAAGCCGGCCAGATTCAAGTGGATGTTTACAGCCAGATAGATCAAACACTTAACTGGACGATAACCGGTCAGGGGGGCTGCAGCTGGATTACAAATCTGGCCCCATCGGCAGGGGCATCAACCGGCCCGGACGACAAGACAACAGTTACGATTGACATTGACGTCGCCGGATTAGCTCCGGGAGATTATACGTGCGAACTTTTGCTTGAGGCGGATAATGGTGATATTACTATCATACCGGTTGCTTTAACTGTTTATGATCGGGTCGATCTGGAAGAGGGCGCATTGCTGGCTCAATACTGGATGGCCGATTGCGGCGATGTCGATGATTGTATCGCGGCCGACTGGTGTGTTGACGGTACAATTGACACCCTTGACCTGCGGCAACTGGCGTTAAGCTGGCTGGGTGAAGAAGCCATACATATACATGTCCCGATTTCATACTGGCAATTTGACGAGCAAAGCGGAAGTTCAGCCGCAGACAGCGTTGGCGAAAATCACGGAACCCTTACAAACTTCCCGATAGACGATTCCCAATGGGTTGACGGCAAAGTTGACGGCGCATTAAATTTTGACGGTCTCGATGATTATGTCGAGATAGCCGGCTACAAAGGCGTCATGGGTTCGACTCCGCGGACCTGCGCCGCATGGGTCAAGACGAGCACAACCGACGTCGTTGTCATTATGGGCTGGGGGCCGGTCGGCCCGGGCGCCAGATGGATTATTGCTCTGGACTCCCTGGGCCATTTGCGGACCGAGGTCGGCGGCGGCGCAATTGTCGGTTCGACGAAGATTACCGATGGTGTGTGGCATCATCTGGCTGTAGTCTCCGACGGAGGTTATGTTGCCGACATCGCACTGTACGTCGACGGCAATCCGGAGTCGCCCAACTCCGTTACCGACAAGGCTATTAATACCCAGCCGGGCACAGACGTTATCATTAGCAGTTTCGGGACGCCCTTTGAGGGCCTTATCGACGATGTCCGCATTTATGATCTTGCGCTGAACAGTCAGGAAATCGCTGAAATGGCACAGTAACATAGCATGACAGTTTCCCTGGTTATACCCTTAATGGCCTGTTGCCAAATACGAAGCACTAAATCCGAAATACGAAACAAGCACTAAATACCAAAATCCAAATGTTCAAACGGCTTCTGTCGCGTCAAAATAAGGTGAGGACTTTTGCAAAATTGCGATTTGA
>QNBS01000066.1 GCA_003644175.1 Planctomycetota bacterium
AATCAGCCCGGCGATCCCAACCAGCCCGGCGATCTCGGCGGCGAGTTCGATTTCAGCGGCTCGGTTGACGCCGATATTTTCGATGAACTCTTTGAAGAGGAGCCGCTTGAGTCGATCAACCTCAACAACATCGAGATGAAGAATATCATACAGACGTTGGGCGAGTGGACAGGGAAACCAATTATCCCTACGGACGACGAGGTGATGAAAACGAGAATAACCATATACGCCACGAAGAAACTGCCCAGGAGCCGGGCGCTGGCGCTGGTATTGGCGGCGCTCAAGGCAAAGGGCGTCATTGCCGAACAGTCCGACGACAAGATATTCCTAAAGCCCATCGCCACGGCGAAGTACGGGACCGTTCCCACGCTTGCGGCGGATATGCCCCTTGCAAGAATGACGGACAGATCGCAGATAGTGGAGAAATTCTTCCAGTTGAAAAACTACAGCCCCACGAAACTTATGTCGATAATCACGCCTCTTACCGCCGAGTACGGCCATGTAACGGCCATGGAAGATACGGGCAAAATCGTCGTTATCGATTCTGTTGACAACCTCATTCGCATTGAAAGAATCATCAGGCAACTCGACGTGCCCGAATCAGAGCAGGTTGTTGAAAAAACATTCGAAATTAAATACGGCGACCCGCTGGAAATCGTGCAGGTGCTTGAGTTCATCCTGGATACGAAGGAACGCTACAAAAAGCCCAAGCCCAAGCCGCCCGGCTCCAAGCCAGGCTCCGGCGACAAACCCGCCACATCCGTGGTCGTCGAACGCAGCGATGTGCCCGTCAAGTTGATTCCCATCCCCAAACAAAACTGGATCATCGCGAGAGCTTCCGCCGAAGTCATGCAGCAGATTTCCAAATGGATCGAAGAGCTTGACCATCCCGAAACGGTGCAGTCCGAGCAGACGATCATACAGGTGCGATATGCCGATGTTCGTGAAATCGAAAACACGCTGGATAGTACGATCCGGCAGATGCCCGAGGAAGTGCGGGCAAATGTCGTCATCGAATCTCTCCCGCAGGCCAGGCAGCTTATTATTTTCGGCAGCGAAGAAAACAGGAAGATGATCGAAAGACTCGTCGCCGAGATGGACATGCCGCGAGAGGATATTTATATCGAAAAGACATTCAAGCTCAAGCACGCCGATCCCGACCAGATCAAGGCCAACATCGACGGACTCTACGGCGATTCGGCTATGAACAGTCGATCCGGCTATGGCGGCTATTACAGCCGGTACAGTTCGTACAGCAGATACGGCGGCAGATACGGTTCGAGCAGTCAGGAAGAGAACATCGTAAAGGTCATTTCTTATCCGACGCAGGGTCAGGTTACCGTCATTGCATCGGAAAAGAACCTGGCGAAGATCGAAAAACAAATCACAGAAGAGTGGGATATCCCCCTCGATATAGAAAAGGACCAGTACAGAATCCTGACCCTTCATAATTCCGACCCGGTCCAGATGTCAAACCTGTTGACGAAGCTCTTCACGGAGGACAGCAGCAGCGCGTCAAGTCTCATACAGTTGATATTCAGGGGCAGGATCGACACCCGGAAGAAGATTGTCGGTTCGCTGTACGGCATGATGACATTCGAGCCGGTTCCCGACACCAAGAAGATCATTGTGATAAGCAAGATACCGGAGGCTTACGATGTTATCGAAAAGCTGATAATGGAACTTGACAGCCGGGAAAAGGCCGAGGTTCCCACCGTGATAACCTTAAATTACGCCGATCCGGAGGATCTCTGTGATCAGTTAAACGCCATCCTCAACGAACCCGGAACGCAGGCCACGCTGCAAAGGAGTTCACGCGGGCTCTCCGAAATGCAGTCCGACGGAAGCGGAGCGACCTCAAGCGGGGCATCGGCACAGAATACAGACAGCGGAACAATAACGCCATGGTGGACGCGGCAAAGAGGCCGGATGAACGAAGAAATGCCCACCAGTAATCTCATCGGGCAGGTTCGATTCATACCCGTGGCCCGAAGCAAGGCGATACTTGTTCTTTCGCCGCCGGAGTATCTCGGAGAAATAAAGGCCATGGTCGCCGAACTCGACCAGCCGGGCATGCAGGTCATGATAAAGGTCGTCATAGTCGAGGTCGATCACAGCAGCATGACCTCATTGGGCGTTCAATTAGCCACCGACAGCAGTCTGCTCGGCGCTTTGACGGAAAATGGTGCGACCATATTGTCTGCGATGGCGTACGCCGACACCTTTGGCGCCTGGACTCTGAATACGGGCACAAATATTAATACGCTCGTCGAGCTGCTGGTCAAGAATGTAAACGCCAAGATACTCAATCAGCCCACCTTATGGACCAAGGATAACGAAGAAGCTACTTTCATTAAGGGTAAGCGGGTAGCCTTCATTACGAATGCCCAAAGTGACAGTTCCAATATCACCGCCTTAAACCAATCCTACAATTATGACGACGTCGGTCTTACGCTTCGTGTCAGGCCCAATATTACGCCTGAAAAAGCCGTCGATATGACCATTAATCTCATTATTTCACAGGTCGATGCAGAGCGAATAAACGATGAAATCGCCGTCAGCAATCTCGATACGACAACGCATCTCATTATCAACAACGGGCAGTCTGTTATGCTCGGCGGCATACTTTTCCAGAATGACAGTACGATAAAGCGGAAGGTCCCGCTGTTGGGCGACATTCCGGTCGTCGGCAACCTGTTCCGCCATACGGAAAAACAGTTGGCCAATGACGAACTGCTTGTCTTTGTCACGCCCTACGTAATCGACGCCAACAGCCTGAATGCCATCCCGGCCGATACGGATACCGACGCGCAGCTCCAGGAGCCGTTCAGGAAGATGGAGAAGATAAGAGGCCAACTGGACAAGGCCATGGACTGGCTCGCGACGGAAATCGACGACGACTATGCCGACGACACAAACAAGGACCGGTCCCAAACCGACGATGCGATTATCGAAATAAAAACCGATAAAAAGAAGCTGGAATTGCGCCCGGATTAAAATTAATTTGACAATCGACCGATATAACTGTATTATATAGTTGTACGCTTACGCCCAAATGCGCGTAAGTGTATGCCTGAAACACACTTAGCTGTGATTACGGAATCATGGTATGGGCGTAATTACGCCGTCTGTGTCGTCGATGTCGCTTGGTGCGGCTCGATTGGCCCTGCGGTCATGCCCGACGTCGCCATGGTCAACCGGAATAACGATAATCGTTTGTCAGGAGACTGAAAATGAGCACTCAACCCACCGACGGGGAGCCGCACGATCCCCAAACCGTCCACAAGCCCGGCTCGCAAATCATCGTCGACACTCTCATCGAGCAGGGAGTCGAAGTGATATTCGGCTACCTGGGCGGCGTCGTATTGCCTTTATTTGACAAGCTTTACGACGCGCCGATCCGATTTATCATCCCGCGACACGAGCAGGGCGGCTGCCACATGGCCGACGCCTACGCCCGCGCAACGGGCAAGGTCGGCGTCGTCATCGCAACGTCCGGGCCCGGCGCGACAAACCTCACGACGGGACTGGCGACGGCCATGATGGACTCGACGCCCTTGGTGGCGCTGACGGGCCAGGTTCGCACCGAACTTATCGGCAACGACGCCTTTCAGGAAGCCGACACCACCGGCATCACACGCCCCATTACCAAGCACAACGTGATCGTCAAGGATCCGGACAAATTGGCTCGGACTATCCGTGAGGCGTTCTATATCGCCTCCAGCGGCAGGCCCGGCCCGGTCCTGATTGATATCCCGGTCGATATGCAGATCGCCCAGATCGCGCCGACCGAGCCGGAGGCGATTAATCTGCCCGGATACAAGCTGCGCAAGCAGGGCCATGCAAGGCAGATTACAATGGCGGCCAACGCGATAAACGAGTCGCAAAAGCCGGTGATTTATGCCGGCGGAGGCGTTGTTATCTCCGGTGCGTCACAAGAGTTACGACAATTAGCCACCAAGGCGAACCTGCCTGTCACCACGACGTTGATGGGATTGGGCGCCTACGACCAGAACAGACCCGAATCGCTGGATATGTTGGGCATGCACGGGGCCGCCTACGCAAACTACGCCATCCAGAACTGCGATTTGCTCATTTCCATCGGGGCGAGGTTCGAGGACAGGGTTACCGGCAAGCTCAAGACTTTTGCATCCGGAGCGAAGATTGTGCATATCGACATCGATCCCGCCAGCATATCCAAGAACGTTCGCGTGGATATTCCGGTTGTGGGCGACGCCAGGCTTATCCTGGCCGAACTTGCCAAAGTCGTCGAACATCGCCCGCGTAAGGCCTGGTTCGAGGAAATCGCCGCGTGGAAGGAAAAACACCCCTTGCGCTACGATACCGAGGCCGACGTCGTCAAGCCGCAGTACGTCATTGAAGAGCTCTGCCGCCAGACAAAGGGCGCCGCGACGATCGTAACCGGCGTGGGCCAGCATCAGATGTGGGCGGCTCAGTTCTACCGCTACAGCCAACCGAGGCAGTTTATCACCTCCGGTGGACTGGGTACGATGGGATTCGGCCTGCCAGCGGCTATTGGCGCCCAGATTGCCAAACCTGACGCTTTAGTCGTCGATATCGACGGCGACAGCAGTTTCAACATGACGCTGACGGAGCTTTCGACGGCTGTTCAGTACGAGTTGCCCATCAAGGTCTGCCTGCTCAATAACGGCTATATGGGCATGGTGAGACAGTGGCAGGAGCTTTTCTACGGCGAGCGATATTCGTACAGTTCGCTGAAAAACCCGGATTTTGCGAATCTGGCGAAGGCATTCGGCGCAGCGGGCTATACCGTTGACAAGAAAGAAGATGTGGCCGCGGGGATCGAGAAGATGCTGGCTGAGAAAAAGCCCTGTGTCGTCGACTTTAAGATTGACCGCACCGAAAACGTCTGGCCCATGGTCGCAGCGGGCAAGGGCCTGCATGAGATGGACGGGCTGGACGCCTTCGAGATGGTTTGATCACTAATAACAGCAAGGAGATATTGCTATGAAACACATAATAAGTGCTTTAGTTCAAAATGAGCCCGGAGTTTTGGCGCATGTTGCAGGCATGTTTGCGGCAAGGGCGTTTAATATTGATTCGCTTGCAGTCGGCAGAACGGATGATCCCACCATAAGCCGGATGACCATCGTTGTAGTGGGGGATGATCGTGTTCTGGAGCAGGTCCGCAAGCAGTTGGCAAAAATTATCACGATTGTGAAAGTGCAGGATTTCGTCGGTCAGGACGTTGTGGCGCGGGATTTGATGCTGCTCAGCGTCTTTACGCCGCCGGAGAAAAGGCCCGAAATTCTGGCCCTGATCGAGATGTTTAATGCAAAAGTTGTGGACATCGGGCCGAAATTTGTTATGGTGGAGGTTAGCGGACCCGAAAATAAGATAGAGGCGTTTATCGACGCGTGCAGGCCCTACGGTGTAAAAAACGTGGTGCGCACCGGTACGGTCGCGATGGCGAGATACGCCCGATCACAAAGCAACTAACAGAGACAGAGTAAGGAGAAAGTACAGTCATGGCAAAAATCTATTATACCGACGATGCCCCCATTGATGCGTTGAAAGACAAAACCGTCGCCGTCATCGGCTACGGCAGTCAGGGGCACGCCCACAGCCAGAACCTTCGCGACAGCGGTATCAATGTGGTTGTGGCGGAACTGGAAGGGACGGACAATTTCAATACGGCCAAAGAACACGGTTTTGAGCCGACCGATATCGCCACAGCGATCGCCGGCGCAACGCTGATCATTGTTACACTGCCGGACGAGGTCCAGGCGATAGTGTACGAAAAGGAGATTGCCCCGAATCTCAAGGCGGGACAAACGCTCGGTTTCTGTCACGGATTTAATATTCATTTTAAGTATATTGTGCCTCCCAAAGATATCAACGTGGTGATGATCGCGCCCAAGGGACCGGGCCATCTGGTTCGCAGCGAGTATCTAAAGGGCGGCGGCGTGCCCAACCTCATCGCCGTCGAGCAGGACGCCGGCGGCGACGCCAAACAGATTGCTCTTGCCTGGTCCAACGGCATCGGCGGGGCTCGCGCGGGCATTATCGAGACGACCTTTAAGGAAGAGACCGAAACCGACCTCTTCGGTGAACAGGTTGTGCTCTGCGGCGGCTTAACGGCGCTTGTCAAGGCGGGCTTCGAAACGCTCGTCGAGGCGGGATACCAGCCGGAGATATGTTATTTCGAATGTATGCACGAGGTCAAGCTGATCGTCGATTTGATGTATCAGGGGGGCCTTAGCTACATGCGATACAGCATTTCCAACACCGCTGAATACGGCGATCTGACCCGAGGGTCGAGGATCATTACCGAACAGACAAAAGCAGTGATGAAAAAAATCCTGGCGGAAATAACGAGCGGTGATTTTGCGAAAGAGTGGGTCGCCGAATACAAGGGCGGAATGAAGAATTTCAATGCACTGTATGACAAAGATTACGGCAGTCAGTTGGAGACGGTCGGCAGGAAACTTCGCAAGATGATGAAGTGGGTGGACGCAAAGGAAGTCTAATACCCTTTAGGGTAATAAATTTCCGCGAGAGAGGCCGCGAGAGAATGTAATGTATTGTCGGAAAGCGACTTATCCGCGCACCAGATCGCATATTTAATGTGTGATTGGTCTGAGAATGTTTTGTTGAAAGGGCTGTGCTGTGAAGTACAAGAATCTGTGCCTGACAGTTGCAATCGTCTGCTGCATTGTTCCGGCGGGTTGCCGGGAAACCATACCCGACAGCGATGTATTCGGGCGGTACTACCTGACGACGCTGAAGTTCAGCACATCGGCCGACGTCCTCAATGTAATCGCCGACAATGAAAAGGAACTGCTCAGTCAGAGTCAAAGTGTCATCGCCTCATACGGCCAGGAAGAGGACGCCGAAGAACTGTGGTTCAACATGGTCGCCTTTGACGAGGCCATGCTTACGGCCGTTCGCAAGTACGCTTTTCTGGTCGACGAAAGCACCGGGCCCTACGTCATAGCAAGGAAACGCAAACTGCGGTTCGACGCCCGGGTGGTGGTGGATCCGAAAGTCATGGCCGAGCCCTTTGAGAACGAAAACGCACGCAGCATTGCGATCCTCCGGGATGTCAGCAGCAAGTTCAGCGACGACATCGGACAGCTTACTTTTGACAGTGCCGACCTCAACAGCGCCGCAATGCTGACAAAACATATTTTTAACACGATTCTGGTCAAGCTTGACAACTCCCCGGCGCCGGCGGTGCGACTGGCCGGCGCCGCGGGCATGGAGTTTGACCACATGAATCTCGGCAAAGGCAACGTCCGAATGGTGCGTCAGGGCGACATCGTCAGCATAAAGATCAAGATCGGCCAGGCGGCCAAAAAATTTGAAAAACAACCCGACGTCAAAAATATGTAAGCGGCGACTCTTAGCGAAAACAAAACAGGGGATTGACCCCTCCTGGATCAATCCCCTTTAAGTTGCTCAGACAGTCAGGTCGATTCATGCCGGTTTGAATGCGTTATCCCTGTTTCTTAATCTCCCGAGCAGTTTGATTCGATCACAGCTTCCTTTCTGGTGCTGTCTGAGACGAACGTCCGTGTTCGCACGGTCTACCGACGAAATACTTCAGAGTTAAAATTATATTTCCTGTCGCCGGACGCGCGGCCTGTTGCGCCCCGTCATCCCGCGACCGTCTGCAGTTGCTTCTGGGCGGCAAGCATGGCGTCGGTGTCGGCCAGGACAAGCTGTTCCACCAGGCTGCCCGGAACTTTCGCCATGTTCAGGTTCAATGCTTTTTCTTCAACGCCGCCTGCGATGGCTCGTGCGATCTGTCGGTCGATCTTCCTGTGTTTCACCAGGCGCCTTACGATCTTCGCCTTGTCCCAGCGGCTTGAGCCGGAGGCCGCTGTCTGCGGATCCTCGGTTCCGTCCTCGACCACCTCAACGCGGTTTCGTCGGAGCTTTCTGTTGAGGCGGTGTTCGTTCAGTGCGCAGGCGGCGTGTTCATATCCTGTCGCCGACAGTACCGCCTGCATCATGAGATGTATTTCCTCACTTGTCACACGCTGGGTCCGGCGTTTTTCATAGAGGTAGAATGTGACCGCCTCGGCAAACTGCTCGGCGGCGAAGATATTCGCATCGTCAACGAGCGCGAGCGCATTGCCGAATGTGCCTATCACTTTCGTATGCAGGTATTCTTCCACGCTGCCGTCAGCTTTTATTACTTTCAGGTGCATAACGCCGGCCCTCCTTGCCCGCATTCTTGCCAACCGGCCGACAGTCGAGGCTGATGTCAACTGTTGAACAGTTCCGGCTGGTCGCCATGGTCCGTTTCCCTTATCGCCTGGCTTACTTCTTCGATCAGTTCTCCCGCATCCGTAAATTCACGATACACGCTGGCAAAACGAATATACGCCACCTTGTCAATCGATCTGAGATGCCTCATGGTCCGTTCACCGATAAAACGGGACGACACTTCCCTGTCGTATTTTCTGAACACATCCTCTTCGATTCTATCGGCAACTTCCTGAATCTCATCAGCCGACACCGGTCTTTTGTAACATGCCTTTTGAATCCCGGCAATAACTTTTTCGCGGTCGTAGGGAACACGCGAACCGTCTTTCTTTATCACGCTGAGTTTGAAACTTTCGCCGAGCTTCTCGTAGGTCGTGAATCTTTTCTTACAGGCAAGGCATTGACGACGACGACGTATGACCCGCCCGCCCTCACTGGAGCGCGAGTCAACGACTTTGTCATGATCCTCCTTGCAAAACGGGCATCTCACAGGCAAATCCAGATAAATTACCGGGCAAAGCAATCATCCGCATTTCGGACAGTCGCCCCACATATAGTCTCTAAGGGCCAATTTACATCCCACATATAGTGCGTCAAGAGAAAATTTTTCCCCTTTTGTCGTATCGACGCAACACGGGGCTGTGAGTTCTTCAAAACACTTTACACAACCCTCAATAACGTAAGCACTAAGCAGAAAGTCAAAGGTAAATCTAACAGGCGGGCAAACGGTAAAATTTTTTTCACAGGGAGTTGTTTGAGAAATGTTCGGGACAAAAATATGCTCCCGCAACGTTCGCCCTGCAAACAGTCCATGAGGCGAGTTGATCCAATTGCGCGCCGGGATCGGTTGTGCAAGAGAAGGACAAGGAAAAGTGTAATGCTTCTCTTGGAATTGGACATTTCCTTGATTTGAGTTAGCATGTTGATCAAACGAAAGGAAATGGACATGGCGAACAAGCGTAAAAAGTACACGGCACAGGAAAAAGTAAGGATTTTGCGGCTTCATACAGCCCATAAAACCCCATGAACACTGGCATTGCGACATCTCGTACATCAATATCTGCGGCACGTTTTACTACCTTTGCAGCATATTGGACGGCTTTAGCCGCTACATCGTTCACTGGGAAATACGCGAGT
>QNBS01000067.1 GCA_003644175.1 Planctomycetota bacterium
CTTTTGTCGTTCGAATCTGACAATTCCGGAGGTTGGCCTCTTGACGACCTTGCCGGCCTGGCGGGTGGGGGCTTTTTCGTAGTACCATATCTGGGCCAGGCGGCTGACTTCGCGGTCGATGGGTTCGCCGAGAAGAAGTCTGACTTGGCGCGTTGTCATGTAAGGCTCCAGCTTGAGCCGCCAGTTGTCGACGTCGGTCCATTTGGGCGGCTGCGCCGACGCCGCTGAACACAGCAGTACGATATATGTAAGTGTCGATGTTTTCATGTCCGCGACCTTGTCAAAAAGGCTTGTCCACATCCGGGATTATAACGATTTTTTGGGGTTTGGCAATTATTTTTGACTTCTTTGCTTGCCGGGGGGTTGAGATTTTCGCTTCCACGGCGGCGTTTGTTGCGTATAATGCCTTTGGTGCGGAGACTTTGGCAGGATTTGGGAGCACGATGGGTAAGGCAAAAACGGAGGCTGCGATCAAGAGGCAGCGTATTTTGATTACGGGCAGGGTTCAGGGTGTGGGCTGTCGGCCGTTCGTATACAGGCTGGCCGGATTGCTTGGGCTGACGGGTCGGGTCTGGAACGACACCACCGGCGTTACGATCGAGGTCCAGGGCTCGGCCCAAAGAATCGAGTCGTTTGTGGAGTGTCTCCGCACGGGGCACGGGCCCATCGAGAAGCCCGCCATGCTCAAAATAGCCACCTGTCGCAGTACCGGCATTGACAGCGTACCCGAAGAACGGGAGTTTGCAATCGTCGCCAGCGACGCGGAAGGTCCTGCTATCTCGCAGGTTACACCCGATACGGCGACGTGCGGCGATTGCCTGAGGGAGATGAACGAAAGAAGCGATTTTCGCTATCGGTATCCGTTTATCAACTGCACCAACTGCGGCCCGCGTTATTCGATTGTCAGGACGATCCCCTATGACAGGCCCAACACCACGATGGCGGGCTTTGAAATGTGCCCCGCCTGCCGGGCCCAGTACACCGAGACGGGCGACCGGCGTTTCCACGCCCAGCCTGTGGCTTGTCCGGCGTGCGGTCCGGCGGTGCAACTTACCGACAATACCGGCCGAGCGCTCGAATCGGACAGTCAAAAGGCGATTGCGCAAACCGCCGAAATGCTCCGGCAGGGCAGGATTGTCGCCATAAAAGGAGTGGGCGGCTTTCACCTTGCGGTCGATGCCTTCAACGATGACGCGGTGGCATGTCTCAGGGAGCGGAAACAACGCGATTACAAGCCGTTTGCCATGATGGCGGCGTCCATCGAGATTGTTCGACGGTATGTGCGAGTGGACGAAACCGCCGAAGGCCTGCTGAGGAGTCCGCAAAGCCCTATCGTGCTGCTGGATCGTAATGAGGACGCCGGCGACTGGTCCGCAATCGCGCCTTCGGTTGCGCAAGGCACGGCGACATTGGGATTTATGCTGTGTTATGCGCCGCTGCACTATCTGCTGTTTGCCGCCGAGGGTATCGAGGTGCTGGTGATGACCAGTGCAAATATGTCCGATGAACCGCTGATCTGCGATAACGACCAGGCCCTTGCCCGGCTGGGGAGTGTGGCTGATGCGTTCCTGAACCACAATCGGGATATCTACCGGCAGGTGGACGATTCGGTGGTGCATATTGTGGACGGCCGGGCCGCGATGCTGCGGCGAAGCCGGGGCTATGTTCCGACGCCGATTCTGATGAGCCAGCCGTGCAGCGCCGATGTGTTCGCCGCGGGTGCGGATTTGAAGAATACGTTTTGCTTTGTCAAGGGCAACCAGCTTATCCTGAGCGAACATATCGGCGACCTTGCCGATGCGACGGTGTATCGCCATTATACCGATTCGGTGAGGCGCCTTCAGGGGCTTTTCGAGGTCGCCCCGACGGTCGCCGCCTGCGATCTTCACCCGGGGTACCTGTCGACGCAATATGCCCGCTTGTTAGGCGCCGAGCGGGTTATCGCCGTGCAGCATCACTGGGCGCATATCGCTTCGGTCCTGGCCGAGTACGACTATCCGGACCGCGTGATCGGGATTGTCGCCGACGGCACGGGGTATGGCGCCGACGATGCTATCTGGGGCTGTGAATGCCTGATTGCCTCCCTTGCCGGGTTTGAGCGGATCGGGCGCCTGATGTATTATCCGTTGCCGGGCGGCGATAAGGCGGCGAAAGAGCCGATTCGGCCGATCCTGGGACTGCTTAAGATGCTTTCGGGCAGCAATTCTTATTTGCGTCAGTATGCTGATATTCTTGGGCGAATTGAACCCGACGCGACCAGGCTTGATCTTATCGCCCAACAGTTGGACAAGAACATCAATACTGTTAAGACATCGAGTCTGGGCCGGCTTTTCGACGCGGCGGCCTGTCTGGCGGGGTTGGGCGATTACAACCATTTCGAGGCCCAGTTGCCGATGGCCCTGGAGAGCGTCGCCGACGAATCGGTCAAAGACCGGTACACCAGCGTGATTAAGGCCGATTCACACGGAACATTGCTGCTGGATGTTCGTAACATGCTGAAGGAACTGATTGCCGACATCAGGATGGGGGTATCGGCCGCTGTGATCAGCGCGAAGTTTCACAATTGTCTGGCGCAAGCCATGCTGGACTTTGCATTGGGCGCGCGGCAAAAGTATCAATTGAGCACGGTTGCATTGAGCGGCGGCGTTTTTTGTAATCGATATTTGGCTAATCGTCTCATTACGATGTTGAAAAAAAATGACTTCTCGGTATTATTTAAGCAGCGTGCACCCGCCAACGACGGCGGCATCGCGCTGGGACAGGCGGCGATTGCGGCAAAAGCCGTGCAATCGGGCCGGGTTTGATTATGAGGAATGCAGTGTATGTGTCCCGTAAGCACAGGGTGGGCTCTTAGCTCACCGCTGTTGTCGTGCGCATAGTGGTTACTTACAAGGAATGAAAAATATGTGTCTGGCGGTGCCTGCGAGAATAGTCGAGCTTGCCGATGACCGGGCGGTTGTTGACGCCATGGGCAATCGCTGGAAGTGCAGGACGACGCTTACGCCCGATGTGAAGTTGGGCGATATTGTTTTGATACATGCAGGCTTTGCAATCACCACCATCGACGAAGAAGAGGCGCAGAAGACGTGGGAACTGATCGCCGAGTTCGACGAGTTTCAGAAGGAACAGGAAAAAGGTTCACCGATAGAATAGACGAAGCGGCATGCTTAACAGGATCATGACAGCCCATAGACAGATGGACGCCGCCTGCGAGAAGGTGGGCGGACAGATAAATATCATGGAGGTCTGCGGTACGCATACCGTATCGATCTTCCGCAACGGCATCCGCCCGACACTACCCAGGAGACTCAAACTGCTGTCGGGGCCCGGCTGTCCGGTGTGCGTAACGGATCAGGGATTTATCGATGTCATGCTCGAATTGGCGCAACACGACGACTGCATTATCGCTACCTATGGCGATATGGTTCGCGTTCCGGGCAGGGCGGGGTCTCTGGAGACCAATCACCTGTCAAATGTCAAGGTGGTCCTGAGCAGCGATGACGCTCTGAAGCTCGCCGAAAAACACCCGGACAAGACGGTGGTGTTTATCGCGGTGGGCTTTGAAACGACCACTCCGGCGACGGCCGTGGCGGTCGGCGAGGCGGACAGGAAGGGAATCGAAAATTTTTGCGTTCTCAGCGGGCACAAGCTCGTTATCCCGGCCATGCGCGCGCTGCTTAGCGACGCCAATAATAAGATCGACGCGTTCCTCTGTCCGGGGCACGTCAGCGTGATCATCGGCTCGGAGGCCTACGGTGAAATTGTCTCGGAGTTTGCCAGGCCTTGTGTGGTCGCCGGTTTTGAGCCGATGCAGATTATCGAGGGGCTGGCCGAGATATGCCGCCAGATTGTCCGGGGGACGGCCCAGGTCGGCTCGGTTTACCAAGGGGTTGTCAGTGCCGCCGGCAATACGACGGCGCGTAAAATTGTCGCCGAGTACTTCGAGCCTTATGACGGTTACTGGCGCGGATTAGGGACGATTGCCGGCGGTACTTTGAGGCTTAAAGACAAGTACAAGCGGTTCGACGCTCTGGAGCGATTCGGGATTGAGGAAATACCCGCAGAAGAGCTTGCCGGTTGTCTTTGCGGCAAGGTATTGAGCGGTCTGATCGATCCGCCCGAATGCGGCATGTTTGAAAACAAATGCACACCCGACACGCCCGTTGGACCGTGCATGGTCAGCAGCGAGGGTGCCTGTGCGGCATGGTACAAATACGGCAGGATACGAAAGCGGCGGTCGTGAATCAGAGAGAGGATAAAAAGATATTGCTGGCGCATGGCGGCGGCGGGAGGCTGACAAGCAACCTCATCAGCAGTCTGATCCTGCCCAGATTCGACAACGAGGTTCTTGGGAAACTGACCGACTCTGCGGCGATTGAGTTGTCCTCTTCGTCGGTTCTTTTTACCACCGACAGTTTCGTCGTAAAACCCCTGTTCTTTAAAGGCGGCGATATCGGCAAGCTGTCTGTTTGCGGTACGGTCAATGACCTTGCGGTCGCCGGCGCAAAGCCCGTGGCGTTGAGTCTGTCGCTGATTATTGAAGAGGGTTTTGAGACAGCACTGCTGGAAAGGATTCTTGACAGCGCCGCTAATACCGCCGCCGAGGCGGGCGTCCGGATCGTTACCGGCGATACGAAAGTCGTCGAGAAGGGTTCGGCTGACGGGATATTCATCAATACGGCGGGAATCGGGACCAGGGTCGCCGGCGCCGAGCTTTCTTTTGACAAAATCACTCCGGGCGATTGCATCATCATCAACGGCACGATCGGCGATCACGGGATGGCGATCATGTCAAAACGTGAAGGTATCGAATTCGAATTGTCGATTGAAAGCGATTGCGCATGCCTTGCGGACCTGACCTGCAAGATACTGGAAAGCACGCCCGGAGTCCGGTTTATGAGGGACCCGACGCGGGGCGGCGTCGCCGCTGTGCTTAATGAGATCGCCGAA
Organism: Planctomycetota bacterium; assembly: GCA_003644175.1. Taxonomy (GTDB): domain Bacteria; phylum Planctomycetota; class Phycisphaerae; order Sedimentisphaerales; family Anaerohalosphaeraceae; genus B28-G16. The sequence continues at coordinate 4,951 of QNBS01000067.1, forward strand.
GGGCGCCGCTGCGATATTGAGATTAATGAAAAGCCCGTTCCGGTCAATCCGGCGGTCAAGGCGGCGGCCGATATGCTGGGCTTTGATCTGCTGGACATCGCCAATGAGGGCAAGGTCCTGATCGTCGCATCGCAGGATTCGGCCGAGGCGGTATTGAATATCTGCCGCAACCATCCTTTAGGCCGCCAGGGGCAGGTGATCGGCAGGGTCGCCGAGACCGCCGCCGAAGCGCCGATAGTCGAAATGATTACCGCTATCGGGGGCAAAAGGATTGTCCGGACGCCGTACGGGCGAGACCTGCCGAGGATTTGCTGATGCACGAAACAATGATAGCCCAGAGCATTGTCGAGGCGATTTCCAAAGAGGCCGCCAAATACGACGCCAAACCGATCGCCGCCAGAAGCTCCTGCGGCCAGTTGAATCCTATCAATGACGAGGTGCTGAACTTTGCGTTTGAAATTGTCGCCAAAGACAGCGTTTGCCGGGGCATGACGCTGGAGATTGTGCATATCCCGCTCAAGGGCAAGTGCAAAAACTGTGGCGAAACGTTCGATTTTGACATATACTCTCCCGGATGCCCGGCGTGCAAGAGCAACGAGTTCAGCATCGAACCGGACGCGGAGCTTTTGCTGGAAGAGATAGAATTCGAGGACAAATGACGTATGAAGATATCTCTGAAGAAAAAGATATTGGACAAGAACGAAGAGTGTTCCCTGCAAAACAGCGCGTTCTTTGCAGACAACAACACGTTTTGTGTCAATGTCATATCGTCTCCGGGTTCGGGGAAGACAACGATCCTGTCAAGAACCATCGGCGACCTCAAAGATCGCCTCAAGATCGGTGTCATCGAAGGAGACATCCGCACGGACACCGACGCGAAGAAGATTCGATCCACCGGCGCAGCGGCGGTGCAGATCGAGACAAAGGGCGCGTGCCATCTCTCCGCCGAGCAGGTCACCGGCGCCTTAGGCGCAATCGGCGCCGCCGACCTTGACATTGTATTTGTTGAAAACGTCGGCAATCTCGTCTGTCCGTCGGCGTTTGACCTCGGCGAGCAGGCAAGAACCGTCGTTCTTTCACTGCCCGAAGGCGACGACAAGCCCATCAAGTACCCCGGCACATTCGCCGGGGCGGACGTTCTCCTGATCAATAAGATGGATCTCGCCGATGTCGTGGACTTTGATCTCGACCGCGTGATTAACCACATAAGCACCTTAAAACCAGACATCCAAATCTTCCAGGTCTCGGCAAAAACCGGTGAGGGTATGGACGCCTGGTACGACTGGCTGATGAAAAGAGCGGACGCAAACCAGCCAAAGGAAGATTGAATGTCTGTGACCGGTAAGGAGAACAAAGATGAGGTATGGACGGCTTGTTATTGTGCTTTTGGCTGCGGTATTAATGGCGGGGTGTGAGATGGAGACGGCCAGGACATTCGGAGACGACCTTGAATTCCTCAAACAGCACACCGACGTGCTCGTTCTTGCCGACGCCGAAGGCAAAGCACAAGTAGCCGTTGTGCCCGCCTGGCAGGGACGGGTCATGACCAGCACCGCCGGCGGCGCCGGCGGCGCCGGCTTCGGCTGGATTAACCGGGAGTTGATCGCCTCCGGCCGGATCGAAGCGCATGTTAACGCTTACGGCGGCGAGGAGCGGTTCTGGATGGGGCCGGAGGGCGGGCAGTTTTCCATCTTCTTCGCCGAGGGCGCAGAATTCAACCTCGACAACTGGCGGACGCCGGCGGTGATCGATACCGAGCCGTTTGAACTTGTCTCCCAAACCAACACAATGGCGACCTTTCGCAGGCTGACAAGGCTGACCAATTACTCGGGTGCGATATTCGATGTTCAAATCAATCGAAGCGTCAAGCTGCTGCCCGCCGATTCCCATGCCTGGGCATTGGGCGCAGACATCCCCGAAACTATCAAGGCGGTCGCCTTCCAGACGGATAACAGCATAACCAACAAAGGCGCAAAAGCATGGACAAAGAAAACCGGCCTGCTGTCCATCTGGATCCTCGGCATGTTCAATTCGTCCGATGATACAACGGTCGTCGTTCCGTTCGAGCCGGGTCCGGACAGCGAGTTAGGACCGAAAGTCAACGACGAATACTTCGGCAAGGTTCCCGCCGACCGCCTCATAGTCGCCGATGATGTGCTGTTTTTCAACTGCGACGGACAATACCGCAGCAAGATCGGTCTTTCGCCCAAACGCGCAAAACCGATACTGGGAAGCTACGATGCGGCGGGTCGGGTTCTAACCATCGTGCAGTACACAAAGCCCGAAGGCGCAACCGACTATGTCAACTCCATGTGGGAACTTCAGGACAAACCGTTTGCCGGCGACGTGGTCAACTCCTACAACGACGGGCCGCCCGAGCCGGGCGCCAAACCGTTGGGCCCGTTCTATGAACTGGAAACATCGTCGCCGGCCGCGGAGTTGAAACCGGGCGAAACCCTTTCACACATGCACCGTACGTTCCACCTGCAGGGACCGGAAAAAGACCTCGATTCGATCGCAAGGGCAACCTTAGGCGTCTCGCTGGACGAAATCAAATCCGCCATGCCGAAGACGCGGTAACGTGCGGTCATTGGTTTGTCTGGAATTTCATGGCGCTGGTGCTCGGCGCTGAATTGTGATGGCGCTGCCGGACCGGATCAGCAACCCACTGGATGCGGCGAGGGGAGTCGGCCACCTTGTTATGCGCAACTGCATTGCCGTCGGCGGTTAGAGTCCGGCGGCAGGCAGGTAGTATATGCCCGGACCGATGCCGGTCGGATAAGGCGTGTTTGTGGCAACGTTAATAATCACCTTCATGGGCACGACGTTGGCTGCGGAATAGTCTTCGACGTGGCCGTCGGTGAAACCGGCCTGAAGCTTGACTGTGATTGTTTCCAGACTCGCCCAGTCTTCTCTACGCGACCAGTAGGACGACGCAAAATGCGTTTCCGGGGTAATGTCGGCGTTCCTGAGTCGCTCGCAACTGCTGTAAGCCTTTCGACTTCGGCAGTGGTCATAACCAAAATAGTCGCTGACGAGCAGTTTGCTCTCCCGGTTGGCGCCGGCTGAGGCGCCTGGGCCCTTGAACAGCCGAGAGCGTCCCTCAAGATAGCCGATATAGTTCCAGTAGAAACAGTAATTGCCGGTCACCGAATCTTTGACCGCCCTGTTCACCGAATTTTTGACCGTCCCGGTCTCCGGGTTGTACCAGGCATCCTGCGCATCCCAGGCTTCTTGCAGGTACTTGTATTTCCTGGGCGCGTTGGGACAGGCCATGATGCTGACGTCATTGATATATGCACTCAGATAGGCACTCATGGAGCGATGCAACTGTGGGCCTTGGGCGGCAGGGGCCGTTATGAGCGTGGGTTCCGACCAGTTCCAATTCCCGACCCTGCCGATAGTGGCGACAGACTCGGGGAAATGATCGTCGTTGTCGACGGTGTATACTGTAACGGCCTGTACGATTTGCCGTTGATTGCTGCGTGTCAGCAGCCGGTTGGCGTGACGTTTGGCTTTACGGACAGCGGGAGAAAGAATGCCCAACAGCATCGCGATGATGCTCACAACGACCAGCAATTCAAGCAGAGAGAAACCCCTGCCCCCTTTGATGCCCGTCTTGAACTGGCCCTGTTCGCAATAGATAGCCTGCCTCCTGCGCTTGCGCATACGATTATCGCTGCCGGCGCTTAACGCATTATATACACACTTCTATTCTACAACTAATTTTCAACTTGTCAATCCAAAACCACTCCCCGAGGGCAGAAATCCGCAAAAAGGGCTATTTTCGGGCAAAATGCCGGTTCTCACGCGTGATGCGACGGTTGGATGGGCATGGTTTTTTACTCCCCCCTGATTCGTTTCCCCCACTTCCGTGGGGGTTAAATATAGCGGAGGCACGCCCGTTCGGCTACGCTCAGGGCAGGCTCTTTGGCGGGGGTATTATACCATACTGTTTGGTAGATGTCAAACACTTTTTTAGCGGTTTTTTCGGGTGATTACTGCGTTGTTTTGTTTGGCTCCATGTACTCGATGTACTCCAGTACGCCTCCGTGCAGGAGCCAAACAACGCCTTGTACTGACCCGAAACTCCGCGCTAAAAAGGGGGGGGGCAGTGAATAGTGAATAATGAATAATGAGAAATGGGGTGGTTTTTGGTTGACAAATTGGGTGCGGGCGGTGCAAAATGACTATTGACGAATGACTATTTTCTATTGCGGAAGGCGCAAGGCGGCGGTTGATTATGAGGTGAGAAATGAGGATTGCGGATTTTGTTGTTGTGTTGGCCAAAAAAGTACCGGACACTTTAATTCGCCCCAATGGAATGCGATTAGTCGTTGACGACCTCGGCCATCGCCTTGAGGTTTTCTATTGGTGTGCCCGGTGAGACCCCTCCGCCGGGTGAGATGAGGATCGGGCCGTAACGGTCCGCCTTGTC
>QNBS01000068.1 GCA_003644175.1 Planctomycetota bacterium
CATCGTCAGTGCCGGACAGAAGGCTGTCATCGGCTGTGATTTCCAACACATAAGTCCCGGCCTTGTCGAATGTCGCGACAGGATCTTCGGAAAATTCATTGGGATCAAACTGAACCGTCGATCCCACCGGGCTGCTTTGCACACTCCAGGTTACTGTTACTTCACCTGGAGGGACTGGTTTACCGTCGTCAGTGGCGGTCGCATCCAGTTGCACCGAATTTTCGGGCCAGACGGTAACCTGCATATTGCCTGCATCCGCCACAGGCGCCATATTGATAGAGCCGCTTGCGATTGCTGCAACGCCATACATATTCAGCGAAGTTCCGTCGTGCTGCTCCAGGAGGGTAATCGTATTTCCAGCGGCAACCGCCCGCCAGTAGATTGTGTAATGCTCATCGCCACTTCCTCCCGCCGGGTTGTGTTCGACATCGATCGACATCTCCGCACTGACAAAACCCAGGGGGTAAACCCAGTTCATAGCGCCGTTTCCCAGGGTGGGTGGATCATTTTCATTATCATCACCGACCTCGTTATCTATGAACATCATAACGACCGCATCTTCTCCAACCGTCACGTCCAACTCGTAGTCCGAGTCGTCCTTGTCGTCATTGGCAACCTTAATGTAGTCACTGCCAACTAAAGATGGAGGAACGTTTATATAAACATACTCGCGATCGACAAATGCCCCTGCAAGCTCAGCAAGCCCCCCCGGCACGATGTTAGGTTCCGTTTCGGTGCTATTTCGCCGTTCGATACCGGTAATAACATCCGCCGAGGCAACATGAGACATACCCGCGGTTAGCCCCGTCAGCAAAACAATAACCATAAATCTTGCATATCTTTCACGCACCATTGAGTCCCTTTCCCTTCTTCGAGTCAGCTATAGTTCCGACTTTGGTTGCGGTTTTTATCACACACTCTTTACCAACAGAACTGACTGAACCCGATTCTAAAAAACCCAGCCTCCAATCCTCGCCCAAAGATGCAGAGCACGGGATGTAAACTACAATAATAACCGGTTTTTGGTTGATAGTCAAGTAAAAACCGATAACCTGTCTACTGCTATCGCTCTTGGGATTTTGCCCGAATTGCAATTTTTTGCCGTCTACGGGCAGGTTGATTGTTTGAGGATGGTGGTTTGGGCTGCCGGGAATGCTCGGACACCGCCACTGTCGAGTTGGAGCACCATTCCCCTGGCCGGGTCGATCCCTGTGCAGTTGCCGGCGAATCGTCTGCGGTTGTGTTCGACTACGACGTGATGGCCTAACAAACCGGCGGCGGCTTTCCATCCGGCGATGATGCTGTCGGTGTCGGTTTGCATGACATTAAGCCGGCGGTCGAGTGTGTTGAGCAGGTCGCAGGCAAGAGTATTTCTGTCGACGGTCGAGTTGGTCTCGATGTCGAGACTGGTGGCCGGATTGTCCAGTTGAGCATTTTCGAAAAAGGCGCGGTCCTGGTGACAATTGATGCCGATGCCGAGTACATAATCGACAACCCCCCTGCCGGGCCGGGATTCGACCAGCAGGCCGGCGACTTTGCGGCCGTTGAGGAAGATATCGTTTGGCCATTTTATTTTTGCTTCCCGCCCCAGGCGCTCGCTGATTGTCTCGGCGACGGCGACGGCGGCGGCGAGCGTGAGCATTTCACCGGCGTCGTCCATATCCAGCAGGAGGATAGAGCAGAGAATCCCGGCGCCGGGCGAGCTTAGCCATTTATTTCCGCGTCTTCCACGGCCTGCGTGCTGCTGCTCGGCGAAGATGCACAGGCCGTTATTGTCGCGGTTGGACGCATATTCCCAGGCGACGTCGTTGGTGCTGGATGTGGCCTTGTAGAGCAGTATTTTGTTTGCGACCAGACTCGTATCCAGGCCGGCTTCGATCATGTCAATGTCAAGCGGGGCAAAATCCGTCATTCAATAATCACCTGCCAATACATCTCCGCCTCAGGCCGAATCAACCGCTATCTGTCGAGCCCTATATCCGCCGCCGCCGCCGAATGCGTGATTGCGCCGACGGCGATACGGTCGACCCCGCACTTTGCAATCGCCAGCACATTGTTGAGCGTAACGCCTCCGCTGGCCTCAAGGAGAGGTCTCTTACCGCACATTTCGTTCCGCATCTCGACTGCGTGTTTCAACTGCCACTGGCCCATGTTGTCCAGGAGGATGATGTCGATGCCGCCGATGGTCAGGATCCGGTCGAGTTGATTGTCGACGTGGTCGACCTCGACGACGACAAATTTCACGCCCTTTCTTTCTCGCGCCTCGGCGATCATCTTCCCGAGCTTCGGCTTTAACTTCCTGCCCAACTGTGCGAGGTGATTGTCTTTGAACATTACGGCATCGCCAAGGCCCATGCGATGATTATACCCGCCGCCGCACCGAACCGCATACTTCTCGATATATCTCCATCCGGGTATCGTCTTTCGGGTGTCGTAAATCTTAGCCTTCGTGCCGCGAACGGCGCTTACGAACTTCCATGTCATCGTGCTGATGCCGCAGAGTCGCTGCAGAAAATTGAGCACGACACGCTCGGAGCTGAGCATCGAACGCAAAGGACCTTCGATGACGCCGAGCCTGTTGGCGACACTGGCGCGGGCGCCGTCCTTTATCAGCACACGCAGCTTCAGCCTTTTGTCGTAACGCTTCAGCACTTCGCGAACGATCTCCATACCACAAACGACAATCTCCTCGCGCGTAACGATGTAGGCCTTAGCGACGATGTCATCGGCTATTGTGATTTCACTGGTAGGGTCGCCGCCGCCAAAATCCTCTTCGACAGCCATCTCAATCAGCGTCTGCACTCGACTCAAATCAAATTTCTTCATATTTTCCTGCCACAAAAAGTCGCAAATTCATAAAATTGTTTTTAGCCGCGAAAAAGCACAAAAGGCACAAAAAAATTATTTTTACAGGCACTACAGGTCTTTCGTTAGTATGTATTTTTTGATTTCGAGTCGGCGGGCGCCGAAGTTTATTAACAGGCCGTGCTCTATTAGAGCCTATTTGCATTCTATTTTTTGTGCCTTTTGTGCCTTTTCGCGGCTACTACTTCTTGTGCCTTTTCGCGGCTAACATTTATTTCAGGCATTTCTTTTAGTTCCTGGAGCTGGTCTCTCAGGAAGGCGGCTCTCTCGAAATCCAGGTTCTCGGCGGCGGCGAGCATTTCCTTTTCGAGCTGTGTCGCTAATTCGGCGCGGTCGTATTCGGTTTCGTCGAGATTGATAGCTTCCTGTGCGGTCTTGCGGGCCTTGAGTTCGTCGGCCAGGCCGCGTTTTATCTCCTTTTTTATCGTTTCGGGCGTTATACCGTGGTCGGCGTTATACTTAAGCTGGATTTTACGCCGCCGGCTCGTTTCGTCAATAGCTTTTTTCATGGAATCGGTCATGCGGTCGGCATAGAAGATCACGCCGGCGTTGACATTGCGGGCGGCCCTTCCGATAGTCTGGATCAGCGACGTCTCGCTCCGCAGGAATCCTTCCTTGTCGGCGTCGAGTATCGCTACGAGTGAGACTTCCGGCAGATCCAGTCCCTCGCGCAGGAGGTTGATCCCGACGAGCACGTCAAAGGCGCCCGCGCGAAGGTCCCGCAGGATCTCGACCCGTTCGAGGGTCACAATTTCGCTGTGGAGGTACTTGCAGCGGAAACCCTTGTTGGTCAGATAGCCGGCGAGGTCTTCTGCGAGCCTCTTGGTGAGCGTGGTTACGAGCACGCGTTCGTGCGCGGCGACGCGTTTTTCTATCTCGCCTGTCAGATGGGGCACCTGCTCGGTTGCGGGGTGTACGAATATCGCCGGATCGACCAGGCCGGTGGGCCTGATAATCTGCTCGACAACCTCGCCGTCGCATTTTTCGAGTTCCCAGGCCGCAGGCGTCGCCGAGACAAAGATGACATGCTTCCATCTTTGCTCGAACTCCTCGAATCGCAGCGGGCGATTGTCAAGGGCGCTGGGCAGGCGAAAACCGTGCTCGACCAGGACGCTCTTCCTGCTGCGGTCGCCGGCCCACATAGCGCGAATCTGCGGAATGCTGACGTGCGACTCGTCAATGAACAGAAGGAAATCATCCGGGAAATAATCGATCAGCGTGTAAGGTTGCGCCCCGGGCTTGAGACCGGCCATGTGTCTTGCGTAGTTCTCGATGCCGCTGCAGTAGCCAATCTCCCGGATCATCTCCATATCATACCGCGTCCGGGCTTCGAGCCGCTGGGCCTCCAGCAGCTTGCCGGCGTGGCGAAGCTGCATCAGCCGCTCGTCGAGTTCGGCGGCAATACCCTGCACGGCAGACTCCACCCTTTCTGCGGGCATTATGTAATGCTTGGCCGGATAGATGAAGACCTGCTGCTCCCGGGCGAGGATCTCTCCGGAGGTGGGGTTGATATAGCTTATCTTTTCGACCTCGTCGCCGAAGAACTCGAACCGCACGCCGAAGGATTCATACGACGGCCAAAGCTCCACCACGTCGCCGCGAACGCGGAACTTGCCGCGTGAAAACTCGATATCGTTGCGCTCGTACTGAATATCGGCGAGGCGACCGAGCAGGTGGTTTCGCTCGATCGTGTCGCCTGCGCGCACGGCGACGACGCTTGCCTGGTAATCCTCGGGGGAGCCGAGCCCGAATATGCAGGAGACGCTGGCGACGATAATCACATCCCGGCGGGACATGAGGCTCGTGGTGGTCGAGAGTCTCAAGCGGTCGAGTTCGTCGTTTCGCGAGGCGTCCTTTTCGATGTAAATGTCCCGCTGGGGGATGTAGGCTTCCGGTTGATAATAGTCGTAATAGCTGACGAAATACTCGACGGCGTTGTCGGGAAAAAGCTCCTTGAACTCCTCATAGAGTTGAGCGGCCAGGGTCTTGTTGTGCGAGACCACCAGCGCGGGCTTTTGGATGCGGGCAATAACGTTGGCCATAGTAAACGTTTTGCCGCTGCCGGTTACGCCCAGCAGGGTCTGAAACTTCCTGCCCTGCTCCAGCCCGCCGACGAGCCGCCGGATGGCCTCGGGCTGGTCGCCCTGCGGCCTAAAGTCGCTTTTTATCTTAAAATCCGCCATATTTCGAGAGTATACAGCAGATATTGCTTTTTTTCAATGGCAGAGGCAATGCTTCAGTTTGCAAGCATCACTACCGATAAGCTGCCATAATGGATCGTTAATCCCCATAGGCTTGGTATAATATAGAATTGTATAATGTATCCGCCACGGACGGATGTTCCACATTGTGGATTGTAGATGGTGCGGTGAATTGGGTTCGTTTCGATTTTTTGGGGGGGTGGAGGGACACTTGGTGTATGCGAATTGGGTTCGTTTTGCGTAAATGGGAGAAAATCCGAAATGCGACTGTCGAAATCCAAGACAAGCACGAAATTCGAAATGCCAAGCTCGAAACGTGATGCGGCGGTTTGGCGGGCACGGTTTTTTACTCCCCCCTGTTTTTGGTGTTGCTTTGTCCTTAATTCTGCGGTGCATTATACCATACTGTTTGATATTTGTCAAATGTTAAATAAGATTAACTACGAAGACACGAAGTTTTTTTGACAGGATCACAGGATGGCAAACAGATGATAAAAAATCCTGTTATCCTGTCAAAAAAGAGAGATTGGTTTGGATCAGAATTCAGGAGAATTTAATTGACTATTTACGATTTAGTATTTACTATTGCGGAAGGCGCGAGACGGCGGTCGATTGATAAGTTAAAATTGCGGATTTTGTTGTTTTGTTGGGGCGAAGCTTTCAAAAAGGGGATGATTATGAAAAAGTCCAAACTTAACCTGATTATTGATGCGGTGTTGCTGCTGTGCCTTGCCGCTATTGCGGGGATCGGCATTCTGATCAAATATGTACTGGTTCCCGGCAGCCGTCGATGGGAGATTTACGGTCGGAATGTCAACCTGTTTTTCTGGCGGCTGGATCGGCATCAATGGGGAACGATTCATTTTGTAATCGGCGTAATTTTCCTTGTCCTGCTTGTGCTGCATGTTGTTCTGCACTGGCGGCTGGTCGTGGGGGTTTATCGCACATTGATACCGAATCGTTTTGCCCGGCGGACGGTGGCGTTGATTCTTGTCTGTATAACAATCATTCTCTTTGCTTTCCCATATTTCGTAGAACCCGAAGTTGTCGAACAGGGCAAGGGGCAAGGCCACGGTCGCGGCCAGGTGTCGTGCGAAACCAGAGGCGATACATCAAACTGCTCTGCGGCCTGCGTTCTATCTGATGGATGGGGTTTTTCGTTGACAAAGAGGCTCCGGGCGGTTTGCTATGAGGTCAAGGCAAAGGAATGCCGTCAGATAAAATCAAAGAGGATGTCAAAGCCATTCTCAATAGTTTAGAATATATTCCTTAGATATAGGTCATAGGGCGAATAGAATGACGTTTAATAAAATCTCACATATATTCATAAAGGTCGTACTTGCATGGATGGTTTGCTGCGTCATATCCTTTTTGTCTGGCCCTACTGTTATTTTTCTGGGAAGCCCTTCTTGGCTGCCATTACCTTGGTCAGATGTTGGCGATTACGTGCAGACTAATGATGGTAAGGTGTTTGTGGATGTCCAATTCTACAACCGAGTCCTTTGCTATGATGAGAATGGTAAGTTTATCGCCTCATATCCCTATCCACCTGGCTATCCAAAGGTTACAGGTTTGGCAGTTAATGAAGAGGGCAATGTCCTTTTTAGAGCAAGAGATGACTTATACATTTATAATAGTTCATGGGAATTAATTGAAAAGATCGTAGGCAAGGATGATGTTCTTAGGCATTGGCGGCTAGATGAAAATGGGCGGCCTTATTATATGAAAAATAATGTTGAAAGTCCAAGAGTAGCTGACAGTGTCGCAAAACCTGGTGATTATCTTTTTAGAAGTATAAGGGGTCGAAGAGTCTTCAGGTGTGCAGATGGCTCTAAGCTTGTTCGAGAAGGGCACAGCCTTAAAAAGTATTCAGTTGAAGGGAAATTGACCGTGTCATATGGCGGGCCTTGGTTTTTAAGGATATTTGAGTTTCCATGGCCTGCGATTTTGGCTTGGCCGCTATTCTTTTTATTGGCATTCGTAAGCAATAGAAAAAAGACTCTGCTAAAAGAGGATAAAAGCAATGTTGCTGAGAAGGTGAAAAAGCGTATTGTATCAGAGGTTGCTATCACAGTGGTTATTGCTGTAATTGCATTAGCTGCTATTGTTTTTGGAGGCTCTCTTGTGGCATCTGCGGCTAATGCTTTGCCAAAGGGTAATCCCATGGGGTTTTGGCTAGTTCCTATTATTGTTATTCCTTATTGGATTGTGGTTTTCGTTGCCGCACTATGGACATGGCGAAGCTTAATAGGTCGATTGGACAAAAGGGATAATGAAAGGTCCGCGGACCGTTTTGGTGGGTGTGAGTAATGTCGGCTAGAAGAACTCGAAGGTTTCCAGTTTTGCTTTGAGGTAATTAAAGGTCCGCGGTACCGTTTTGGGGGATTAATGACAGTTCAAAATGCAAAGTGCTAAGCGCAAAGCTGTGGAATCGCCTTCGGCGAGTTATAATAATTCCAGTTAAAAAACGCCGATATTTTGATGGCCTGACTAAACCATAAGCTTTCTGGATTCCCGCTTTCGCGGGAATGACATCAACGGTCAATCGGCTCTAATTAACTGAATTTGATATTAGTCGTGAATAGTGAGTAGTGAGTAGAAAAGGATGCAGGCCTTTAATTCTCCTGCTTTGGAGATTTTTGTACAGAGAGATATGGTTTACGGGCTTAGAATGTGAGTGGGAAGGGAGATCCCTCACTCAACAATATGGTTCCCTGGAAAGCGACGTGTAAGGCAATCTTGAGATTAGCCTCCTTAGCACGCGCATATATCTGTCATATGGCCTAACTTTGTTGAGAATTGTCAGTTTCAAAAGAGTTCTGTTGGAATTTTTTAACACTCTTTTCTAACTCGTCAAGCAGTTCTTCCCGCTTATGCATACTAATACAGTGCAGAGCACCCATTCCTCCCAATAGCAGAGCTGTGGCCGCCACATTATATTCAGGCGGTAAATCTGTTAACATTGAAGTGCTGAGGCTCACTGAGACAATGATAAGAATGTAAGAAAGATACTTGTACATACGCGACGTGTTGTTGCTTGTTTTCTCCATTTTTTGTCCTCACCTAAAGAGATATTACTGATGAATCAGTCGGGTCCCATAAAAAGATGGAAAGTCTATTGTTTTACTCATCACAAATTTTACTTCGGAATTTTATCCGTGTGGCTTAAGAAACTTTATGCGTTGGAGAAACAAAAGAGAGGCATTTGGGACGCAGAAGGCAGTTTTGGAGGGGAAAGGGGAGCACTACGTGTGGTTGGCTTAGAAGAACTCGAATGCTTTTTCAATTGTGGCGATGAAATCGGCCATACTGAAGGCGTTTTCGATCAGTTCGGCGGCTATGATGTGGGTAGTTTGCGTCATCACCTGTTTCTCTTTCGAATCTGTGGCGGTTTCGATAAAAGCGCGGTCGTGCGTCGCCGGTCCATTGCCGCCCTCGACAGCGGCTACTGAAGATTGGCTCGCTGGTTTGCGGTATTGTGGTGTCTGCACATCGCATGACAGGTCAGGCCTATACCGTCGCCGTCTGTGTCTGCTGCATATCGCCTAAGCGGATGACTGCATAGACGCCCAGGCCAAACAGTCCGCCCAGGAGGACAATCGGAATCCACAGGCCGGAGCCGGTTTTTCTTCGCTGCAGGTCGCCGCAGACCCAGATCGTGGCCAGTATGCGAACGACGATGATCATGATCAGTACGATCAGGCACGCGGCGCCGCCATGCTTTTTCCTGTGGTGATACGGGCCTGGGTGCTGCCGCCGGATCTGTGCCCGGCGTTCTTCCAGCTCCAGTTCGTGCATCTGCCTTTCGACGGCTAATTCGGCCTGGCGGGCTTCGATATCCAGCTCTTTTAGCCGCCTGTCATGGGCAAAGTCCAGTTTCCTGCCCTCAAGGGCAAGTGCTTCCTCCTGGGCCGTGGCGAGGGCGACGCCCGGTAAAAACGCACCGATCACCAGCAAAACCGATATAATCCGCCTCATCCTGTGTCTCCTTAATTCCAACTCCAGGTATACATGTCTCTATCGACCATTGGGGCGGGTCGGTGTAGCTTTTGGCATTCTTTTTTTGCCCACAAGCGGCCATGATCGCGATATTTTCGAGTTGAAGGTTGCCATCACCGGCGTGGGTCTGTACACTATTGGGCAATTACCCTTCGGGGCCCCGGCGCGCCGGGATTCGGAATGACACACAGTGGTGTTGGGCGACCACATGGGTTGGGCGACCACATGGGTTGGGCGACCACATGGGTTGGGCGACCACATGGGTTGGGCGACCACATGGGTTGGGCGACCACATGGGTTGG
>QNBS01000069.1 GCA_003644175.1 Planctomycetota bacterium
GAACAAACTGCACACGCAGATTGGACAGCTTCAGGGCGCAAGCAGCCGGATGCTGCAATTGGGCGCAGATGTCAGGTCGCTGCAGGATATCTTAAAGGCCCCCAAACTGCGGGGGCAGTTGGGCGAACAGTCGCTGGAAAGACTCCTTGGCGAGGTACTGCCGGCCGGCAGCTTCGAGATGCAATATGCTTTTGCAAGCGGCAAGGTCGTCGATGCGCTGGTGAAGATGCCCGACTATTCGGTGCCTGTCGATGCGAAATTCCCGCTGCCGAGTTTCGAGCGGATGATCAACAGCGAAACCGACGACGAAAAGGCAAGACAGAGGCGCAGCTTTCTGTCCGATGTAAAAAACCGCATCGACGAGATCGCCGCCGGCTATATCAACCCCGCCGAGGGGACGCTTGATTTTGCACTGATGTACATCCCCGCCGAGAATGTTTACTACGAAACGATCATAAAATACGCCGAAGACAAAACCGACATCCTGAAATACGCCCTCGACAAGAAGGTGATCCCCGTCTCGCCGAATCTGCTGTATGCGTACCTGATGACAATAGTAATGGGCCTCCACGGCCTGCAGATAGAAAAACAGGCGGCACAGATCCGAGAAAACCTCAAAAAGATAAGCGCCGGTTTCGAAACCTTCACAGCAAACTGGGACGTCCTGGGCAAACACCTCAGAAACGCCCAAAACCAATACGACGAAGGCCAGTCAAAACTAAACAAATTCACAATCCAACTCGACCAAATACAGACGGGCCAGGACGATGGAGAGAGTATTTAATCGCAAGCTACTGCCGTTTCTATTAGTTCCTGTTGCGGAAACAACATTTGTCATTCCCGCGAAGGCGGGAATCCAGCTTGTCCGCTCTGGATCCCCGCTTTCGCGGGGATGACAAACGAATCTTATGCTTGGCTCAGGTATGACCAGTTTTATTTTGGAGAGATATTGTGGGACTGAATCGGAGAGATTTTTTGAAGGTCAGCGGGTTGGGGGCTGTTTCTTTTTCGGTGTCGGGTTGTATGGAGGGTCTTGGGTCTTCGCCGAGTGGTCGTGTGGCCAGGCGGCCCAATGTCCTGATCATTCATGTCGATCAGCATCGGGCCGATTGTATCGGGGCCTACGGCAACGCCGATGTTAAGACGCCGTTTATTGATTCGTTGGCCGCCGACGGGGTTCGGTTTGAAAACAGCTTTTGTCCTTATCCGGTCTGCACGCCGTCGCGGTATTCGCTGCTCTCGGGGATGTATGTTCACGATCACGGCGGCTGGTCGAACCGCTGCGGGCTGTCGCCGGAGATTGCGACCTTTCCCAGGATACTTCGCACGGCCGGTTACCAGACCAAGGCCGTGGGCAAGATGCACTTTACGCCGACTTACCTGGATGTGGGTTTTGACGAGATGGTCCTTTCCGAGCAGGATGGACCCGGCAGATGGGACGACGACTATCATCGTTACCTGATGAAGAAGGGCCTGGTCGATAGAAACGACCTCGAGGACCAGCGGCGGGAGTATCGAGAGAACGCCCCGGATGAGTACCGCAAAACCTTTGGGGCGCTTGTGTCGAATTTAGCCGAAGCCGACCACGCGACGACGTGGATCGGCGATCGGGCGGTCGAAACCGTCGAAGACTGGCGGGCCGGCGGTGGACAGCTTTTGATGGTCGGCTTCATCAAGCCGCATCATCCGTTCGATCCGCCGGCGCCGTGGGATAAGATGTACGATCCGCCGGCATTGACGATTCTGCCCGGCTGGCGGAAGGAGAGTTTTGCCCATGACACGGCCTACAGTCGCGGTTACTTCAATAATACGAGCCTTACCCAAGGGTCGCTTAGGCGGGTGATGGCGTATTATTACGCGACGATCTCGCAGATCGATTTTCATGTCGGTCGGCTGGTGAAAACTCTCAAAGACAAGGGGCTCTACGACGATACGCTGATCGTTTACACCGCAGATCACGGCGAGTACATGGGGCGCCACCACCTGCTCCTGAAGGGCAATTACATGTACGACCCGCTGGCGAAGGTGCCGCTGATTATCAAATGGCCGCACAGCAAATCGGCGGGCCGCGTAAGCGGACGGCTGGTCAACAACATCGATCTTGCCCCGACGATATGCAGGGCGACCGGGTGTGCGCCCGCCGAGACAATGCAGGGCTACGATCTTGCCGTCGGCGCAGGCGGCCATGAGATTATCTTCTCCGAATCCGGCGGATACTCACAGGTGATGGCGCGCACGCACAAGCACAAGCTCATCTTAGCCGGACCGAAAAACGCAAACCTCTTCTTCGACCTGGAAAAAGATCCGCTGGAAATGAACAACCTCTACGACGACCCAAAGTACAAGGACATTGTCGGCGAGCTTGAAGAAAAGCTCTCCGCCTGGCGGCACAAGGGCCCGATGCCGAAGTTGCTCACCGACGGACCCCTCATCAAGGCGGACAACGTGCCGCCGGCGGACCTGAGCCATCGGCCGGCGATTATCGAATACTACGAAAAGAAAATGCGCCGGTTGCAGGGTAAGTAAGGAGCAATCGCCAAATATAATGTTGCTGTCAAATGGAAGGGAAGCGTGTGATGAAAAGAAGAACGAAATTGAATGTTGCAGTTTGTTGTGTGCTGCTTGCTGTGGTTTCATCGTTTGCCGCCGGGCAGCGATACGAGATCGGCATCCCGGATATCGCCGGCTACAAGACGCTCAAGTGTGATTTCCACATGCATACGGTTTTCTCCGACGGTGCTGTCTGGCCGACAGTCCGGGTGGACGAGGCGTGGCGAGACGGCCTGGACGCCATAGCTATCACCGATCACATCGAGTACCAGCCGCACAAGAATGACATTCCAACGAACTACAAACGTTCTTATGAGATTGCACGAGGCAAGGCGCGTGATCGCAATATTCTGTTGGTCAAGGCCGCCGAGATCACGCGCGATACGCCGCCGGGTCATTATAACGCGCTGTTTCTCGACACGATTGATGCACTTGACACCAAAGGTCAATCCAAGGCCGAAGGGCAGGCTGCAAAGGATGAGGAGTTTCTTCTGGCGATCAAAGCCGCCAATGAGCAGAAGGCGTTTGTCTTCTGGGACCATCCGAACTGGCAGGCGAGAAACGGCGGGCGGGTCTGGTTCGATATTCACACCAGGCTCTTTAAGGAGAAGCTCGTACACGGAATCGAGGTCGTCAACGACGGCACTTTTTATACCGACTCGTTCAAATGGTGTCTGGAAAGAAACCTGCCGATATTCGGCAATTCCGATGTTCACGGCCCGCTCGATCCGCCGACTGTCAACCATGAAAACCACAGGACGATGACACTGGTCTTTGCCAGGGAAAAAACGCTTGAGGCGCTGAGAGACGCCATCGTCAACGGGCGAACGGCGGTGTGGTTTGAAGACAAGCTGATCGGGCGAAAGGAATATCTCGAAGAGATATTCGCCGCATCGGTCGAAGTTAAAGAAGCGCATAGCAAGTACAGAAACAACGCTTATTTTGAAGTGCACAACAAATCGGAGATCACTTATCAGCTCCAGAAGATTTCCGGCGGCGGCCCTTCGACGGTTGTTTTGCCCGCTCAAAGAACGGTGGTGCTAAGAGCCCCCATCAGTGAGGAAGGCGCTGTGGACATAGCATATAAAGTAACGAATCTGCTGATCGGCCCGGCCGAATGCCTGAAGTTTGAAACAACAATAGATATTGGCGGCTGATCTTGAGAAAGGATAGCGATGATTTGCGAAGACCTCAAAGGCAAGAAGGTCCTGGTAACCGGTTCGAGTTCCGGCATCGGCGTTGCGACCGCCGTTATGTTTGCGCAGCAGGGCTGTTTTGTCGGCGTGCATTATTTCCAGACGAAGGACGGGGCGGAGAAGACCCTTGAAGAGGTCAAAAAGTTTTCCGACGGCTGTCTGCTCTGTGCCGATATGCGCGATGCCGAGCAGGTCGGGCAAATGATCGCCGAATTTGCCGACACCGCCGGTGGTATCGATGTGCTTGTCAATAATGCCGGCACGCTCGTCGGGCGGATGAGTTTTGCAGAGGCGACAGTCGACTTTTACGAGGATGTATTCGCCACCAACACAACAAGCGTCTTTCTGGCGACGCGGGCCGCCGCAAAGCCGTCGCCGCCAGGACGCCCCTTGGTCGAAACGGCACAGCCGAAGACGTCGCAAAGGCGATACTGTTCCTTGCAGGCGACGCGGCGAGCTTCATCACAGGAGAATACATAGCCGTTAACGGCGGGCTGTACATGCGAGCGTGACTTCCACCTGGCCTTTAGGAATCGATGGGCAGGTTTTTTCTGAAACAACCGGTCTGCACAGAAGGCCGTTGAATGGCAAATTATAATGCACAGAAATGCTGTCGCAAGCAGCTTGTGCCTGTTGTTTTTCAAGACTTTCATCTGCTTGCTCCAGTTAGTCGGGTCCGTTCGTTTTCCTGTCAAGACTTCAGGAGGCTCTTTAGTTTTCGTTTGACCCTTTTTGCGAAGTTAATGAGCCGGGTCATTTTTTTTTAGCGTTTTCTCCCAGGCGTCCATTTCTTTGAGGCGTTCGATTATATTGAGGTGCTGGGTGCAGGCCTCTTCGCATGCGGCGCATTCTACGCAGTCGCCGGCGCCGGCGGCGCGGTCTGCAAGCAGGCCCCATGTGTGGTTAAATTTCATCTTCTCCAGCATTTCTTTTTCGGTCGGGCCGAAGAGGACCTTTTCGTTGTAGACCTGCATGTAGTTTGCGACCGGGATGTTTTCGGGGCATGACTTCAGGCAATAGCCGCAGCCGGTGCACAGGGCGTTCATGTTCTCGGAGACGTGTGCGCGGACGCGGTCGATGTCTTCGTCGGTGAAGGGTTTGGATACGCCTGCGATTGTGCAGGCGGTGTCGATATGCTCTTTCGTGGTGAAGCCTGCGAGGGTAACGGTTATCTGGGGGCAGTTGATGCAGAATCGAAGCGCCGCCTGCGTTGGCGTCTCGTCGCCGTCTGCGAGAAAGGCGAATTTATCCTCGTGCCTGGGGATCAGGCCGCCGGACAACGGATTCATCGCCACCACACCGAGGCCCGCGGCGTACGCCGCCTGGACGCCCTCCCAGCGATAGGGGAAGTTGAGGATGTTGACGCCCAGGAGGACGCCGGCGAATTCGTTTTTCGAGATAATGTTCTTTATTTTCTCGCCCGGCAGGTGGGTGGAGATTACGATGTTGCCGATCAGCCCCTCTTCTGCGCATTTCATCAGCCCTTCGTATTGGCCGCCTTTTTTCATCGCCAGTTCATACTGGTCCACCCGGCGGATACACCAGACGTGATAAAAATCGATCCGGTCCACATTCAGCCGTTTCATCGACTTTTCCACCTGCGCCCGGGCTTTGTCGGCCGTATCGAAATCCACCGGCATGCCCTTGGTCGAGACATAATAACTGTCGCGCGTATCGGCCATCTGTTTCAAGGCGATGCCGAAGATGTCCTCGCTCGTATCGCTGCAATAAGTAGGCGCGGTGTCAAAGTAGTTAATGCCCTTGCTCTGAGCATACAGCAGAAGCTGGGCATTTTCCTCATTGGATTTAGACTCGTCAAACCGCATCCCGCCAAAACCAACCGCACTGACTTTGGCGCCCGTCTTGCCATATTCACTATAAATCATACTACAAAACTCCTGTCTAATAGCTATCGGAAAGCCGCATTATAGCAAAGCCCACAGATTCATCCAAGGCAAATCTCATTGGAGATAGCGCCGCCGGCGGATTTGACTTTCATTTTTTACTCCTTTTGGCAAACGCTAAAACTCGGAGAATTGCAGCAGTAAGACGATAGCACTGCCTATGACACCGAGGAGGAGTATCCAGGCGATTATCCATATTGCCAACCGCATGGAGTTTTGCCAGTCGGTACGCACAGGTGGAGTTTGGACGGGGCGGAAACAATGGGGGCAGGTGACGACCCTGTCGAGGGCTGAGGGTGGAGCCCATATGGATTTATTGCAGCGATTACAGTATAACTGGGTCAAGAGTGTTTCCGGGGGCATGACAGGGAGCATGTGGTTGTTTATCAAGTCGGCGTTGGCCTTGCAGAGCAGTGATTGTGAAGGGCTGTCGGCAGGATTTGCATAGGGCTTTTTTGCCGGTAGCGTCGTCGGGGGCGTTTTGCAGTGTGCTGCAATGGGGGCATTTGGTTTTCATTTTTCCGCCTCAGAAAATGATATTTCGCAAAATAGGATATAGACCTTATTTTACACTGGTTTTGGGGTTAGTCAACCCAACTTTGCCAAAAAATGTTGACTAATACCAATCCCACTAAAAAAATGCGCTATCAGGATAACATCTTCTCGATGGGTGGCAGCCACTGGAGCGAAGCGCAAGTGGATGGGAACGCCGGGATTAAACCATCCACCTCACTCCGTTCAGTGGCTGCCACCCAGGCGCAATATTTTAAGCGGATTGGTATTAGGCCCTGGTAAAACGCACCCTGCGACCACAGAGCTATTGGCTGCCGGCGGCCATGCTTTTGAGGAATTGTTTGTTGGTGGGGTATTCTTTTAGGAGTTTGAACAGTGCTTCCGTCGCCTGGCGGGGCGTGAAGTTGGAGAGCACTTTTCGCAGGGTTGTCAGGCCTTTGCTGTCGGTGTCGTTGTAGAGGATTGCTTCTTTTCTTGTGCCGCTGGCCGGGATGTCAATCGCCGGGAAGATTCTGGCTTCTGCGAGTGACCGGTCCAGGACGATTTCGCTGTTGCCGGTTCCCTTGAACTCCTCGAAGATTAGCTGGTCCATGCGCGAGCCGGTATCGATAAGGCACGTTGCGATTACGGTGACCGAGCCTCCGTTTTCGATGTTGCGCGCCAGTCCGAACAGGCGGCGGGGCACTTCGAGGATGCCCGCTTCCAGGCCGCCGCTCATGGTGTGGCCGCGCGGCGCGCCTCGGCGTCGTTTCCCGGCGTTGAACGCCCTGCCCACCCGCGTGAGGCTGTCGATCAGCAGGACCACGTCCCGGCCGCACTCCAACTCGGTTTGCACATGGGCGAGCACCAACTCGGTGAGTTCGACATGCTCGTTGACGGTGTGGTCGATTGTGCTGGAGACCACTTCTGCGCCGGCGACAGCCCTGCGAAAGTGGGTTACTTCCTCCGGCCGTTCGTCCACTAACAGCACAATGACTCGGCTTTGCGGCGAACATTCGCCGATCGCCAGGACGATCTGCTCCAACAAAACGGTCTTGCCCGCCTTGGGCGGCGATACGATCAGTTGGCGCGTGCCCTTGCCTATGGGTGCGATAAGGTCCACGATGCGCATGCTGTCTGCGCCGGTGCTGCCCAGGTCAAATCGCTCGTGCGGGTCGACGGCGACCAGATCGGCGAACCGCGGGCGCTTGCCGAACGCCTCCGGCGCCATGCCTCCGGCGGAGGCGATGGACGCCAGCCTGGGCCTGCCCTTCTTTCGCTCGACTTGCCCGGTGACGGCCGCACCTTCGGTGAGCCTGAATCGACGGATCAGATCCGACTGGACCATCATCTCAACGGGCCCGGCCCGATAAGACCGCTCGGCGGTCCTGATCGCAAACTGCCCTCTGCCCACATTCTTCAATATGCCGGTAATCGTATCGGACATCGAAATGTACCCCGGGAATTTTCAACAAATTCAGGTATTGGTCAAGGAAAACTCCGATTATAGCAGATTTGCGGGCGGAGAGCAGTTTTTTTAAGAGAATTCTGAAAAACAAGTTGCTTTTGGCCGATGGAAGCTGTATAGTATATGTATGGTCGATGTAAATACAATAGAGACACATGCCAATTTAATGAGGCACCAATGAGCAAGAACACAACCATAAGTGTCCGTATTGATTCTGAAACCAAGGTACAGTCGCAGAAAGTCTTGAAGCAACTGCACATGACGATGTCTGAGGCGGTGGCGGTTTTCCTCAAGCAGGTGGCATTGCAGAGAGGCATTCCTTTTGAGATTCGAATCCCGACGAAACTGACCGCCAGGACACTGGAAAAGTCGGAAAAGGGCGCCGATGTCAAGAGTTTCAATAGCGTCGATGCTTTGTTTGAGGACCTGAATGAATGAAAACTGTTTCACGGACGACGCAGTTTAAGCGCGACTTCAAACGGATGGTCAAACGGGGCAAAGGGCCGGCACAACTCAGAAGCATTGTTGAAACGCTTTGCAGGGGCGCAAAACTACCGCCCAAATACAGAGAGCATCAACTGAGCGGGAAATGGAACAAGCACCACGAATGCCACATTGAGCCTGACTGGTTATTGATATATCGATCCACGGAGAGAGAAGTAATTTTGGAAAGAACAGGCTCGCATTCGGACCTGTTCAAATGAGCGATTTATTTGGTATCCGCCCCCTGTTTTGCGGGGTTGCCGGCATGAATTGGTTTGGGCGAGACAGGATACCGGTTTTTTGTCCCGAAATGGCGGTTTTTGCGGTGTTTTTGCATTCTTTGCTTTACATTGACGGTAAAATCCGATAAAGTAATAGAGCCCTCAAGGAAATGGGGAATTGGTTTTTCTGTCCTTACGATGGAGGCACGAAAATGAAAGCAGGAACTCTTCTGGCCGCTATCTTTCTTGTTCTCGCAGTTTATCCGGCCTCGGCCGCCGAGCCGGTCACGTTTGCCGATGCGAAATTGAAGGCGATTGTGGAAAAGACCTTAGGCTCTTCCAATCCGACGGCCGACGATATGCTTAAACTGAGCAAGCTTTATGCCGGTTCGCTGGAGATCGGCGATCTTGGCGGGTTGGAGCATGCAAAGAACCTAACGTCGCTGTGCATTCACCGCAACAAGATCAAGGATATTTCGCCGGTGGCGAACCTGGGTGAGCTTTCGTATCTGTGCATTCACGACAACCAGGTCGAGGATATCTCGGCGGTGGCGGGAATGAAGAATCTGACGAATCTGCTGTTGTACGGCAACAAGATTGAAGATATTTCGCCGATTGCCAATCTGAGCAGCCTGGCGTCGCTGTACGCCAACAACAACAGGATAAAGAATATTTCGCCGGTGGCCGGGTTGAAAGGGCTGCGTTTTCTGAATGTCAGCGATAATCGTATCAGGGATGTCTCGGCGATTGCCGGCCTGACGGAACTGACGGATTTGAGAATGACCAACAACAAGGTCAACGACCTCGGCGCCGTCGGCAAGCTCGGCAAACTCAAGAACCTTTGGGTATACGGCAATCCGGCTGCGTTGCCGTCGGAATTGTGTTCCGATGACAGCAACACCAGCGTCTATTGCGACTCGACTCAATATGCCAAACTGGCCGGCGTTTCTTCAACTATGGGCAAGGTGGAATTTTCCGGCAAGGTCGACAACTTCATGGTCAGCCGCAACAAGTGTTTCATTCGCATGGCGGCC